>JAFAZU010000186.1 GCA_019239585.1 Acidobacteriaceae bacterium | reverse complement strand
GCGCCGGCGGCGCTGTCGAAAGCGGCGAACTGATTGTCGGCAGGTGAGTTGACGCGCGTGAGGACTCTCCCGTCGGGCGGGTTAACAGAGTCCACCGGAAAAACATGGTACAGCTCGATCTCAATATCCCGAACGCTGTTGAGCGATGCACCCGTTGGAAGCAAGCCCGTAAAGGTTGCCGAATTAATAGCGGTGGCCTGATTCAGCACAAAATCATCGGCTGTTTCGGTCTCCACCTGACCGGGACTAGCGGGACGGGAAAGCGTAGCAATTTTCCCGTCCGGATTTCCGGTCGAGAAAAAGAATGGATCGGCAGCAGCAGGAAGGCCGGCTGCCACAGTAAAGAAGATGAGCGCTAATGTGTTTATCCCAGCGCGGTTGTTAGTGTTTTTTCGCATAGTGCTCCTTTGAGTTGAGAAATTGTCTTTTGATGTGCTTATCGCTTCGGTGCCGGACAGAAGACGGGTTTTGTGTCCTCTGCCCGACTCCACAGGCGTTTAGGGGTTGCAGCTTGCCGGTGACGTGGAAAGGTCCGGATTGGTGCAGAGCGGACCCAGACCCGTTTTGGCATCGGGAAGGCTGATCATGGCCAGCGGACCTGCTTTATGCTCGCCGTTGAAGGGCGTGGGCTTAGTCGGGTCGAAACCGCATGCGGCAGCGTCCTGCGGATTGTTGAACCAGAAGCCTACCTGAAACGTGTTGGTCGGCGGTAGCGACACATCCGGATCGAATCCGAAAATCTGGTCCAGCAGAATGGTCTTAATTCGTACGTGCCCATCATCGGTATACTTTCCGACTTGTACGTCGGTCTGATACCAGGCAAGTCCAAAGGTCTTGAAGTTCGGATCGGCTGAGCCGTCTGCTAGAAATGGACTGCGCTGTACCGTGAACAGGTCAAACCCCAAACCGGGTTTGATACCGTCCACGTCCAGAATCAGAGTGTCATTCAGTTCCCCTCGAATGACAGTTGCTTTCGCCGTTGGCTCCTCCCAGGGCGAGCGGCGCAGGCAATCTACAAACTTCGGATTGGGGACGAGCTTGAAAGTTACCTCGTCTACTGGATTCTGCGCCGATGCCGTTGTGGGTAGAGCTAACATTCCGCAGAGGAACGCTTGGGCCGAAAGGCCGGTAAGCAGAGCCGTTCGCTGCGGGAACTTTCTAAAACAATTTATATTCATTTTTCTCCTTAGAGCTAAGTTGTGTATTCACACCTCCGAGCGGCGAGTTTGCCTCATCAACTCGGGCAGGTTGTACGGCCAGTCTAGGGAGATTGGGCCGGAGGAGTCCTTTGTGGGGCTTTAAAGTTTTATAAAATTTTTCTAAAAGACGTAAGAGTGTTTAGAAGTGTATGTATCAGAAGAACTTCTTGTTAAACGCCTCATGGCGTTGGCGGGCGGCACCCAATAGGCGAGGAAATTCCGGCAGGTTGCGAAGGCCGTCGAGAAGCGGATCTCTCACAAAGTACGGATAAGGGAAAAAGCCGGATTCGATACTGGAGCGTAGAGCGCGTATGCCGGAAGCCTTGTCGCCCAGTGCGGCATAAGCTTGGGCAATTTTATAAGTCGCCTCCGGGTCGCCGACCCCGCGCTGCTGAATCTTATTCTCCAGCTCTCGCAAGATCTGCAATCCGTCCGAATTCCTTTGAGCAATCGCGTCGGCAAAGGCCTTTCCGATTCCTGTGTACAAGGTAGGGCCGTCTTCATAGGCGCGAACAAAATCCGCGGCCGCCTGGTCCAGCTTTCCTTCGTGATACTCCCCGAATCCGCGATAAAAGCGGAAGAAGGGCGATTCTTTCACATCCGGCAAGCTCTGGAGAAAATCTTCGTATCGCCCAAGATACAGATAGGTATTGAGGACTGATCCGTTTGACGACTTGACCAATAGGTCAATCTGGCGCGCTCGCTCACACTCGGCCAACGACTGCTTCAACATGCCCGCAAAGCGGTAGGCGTACCCCAGTTCCCAATGCACGGCGGCATCATTGGCATTTCTGCCGATAGCATCCCGCAGCAAAGGCACGGTTTGTTCCACCTTGCCTGTATCTATTAATAAGTTGGCGAGAAACATCTGCGCTTCCGATAGGTTCGGCTGCAGCGCGAGTGCCCGCTCATAAGCGGCCTGGGCCCTGCGATACGATTCGCGCCCGCCCAGTGTGAAAGTGGCGTCGGAGGTGTAAGATTGTCCAAGGTACGCCCAGGTGCGGGGATACTTGGGGTCGATTTCAGTCGACTTTTCCAGCATCTTCACGGCAAGGGGAAAGTTATGGTTTGCCATCAGGTCAACGCCGCGCAGGTAATATTCGTACGCTAGCGGGTTTATAGGCGCGTCGGGCTTAATTCGTTCCGCTTCAGACGGCGTAAGATTCAATTGCAGGCTTTTGATGATCTGTTGAGAAACATTGTCATGAACCGTCAGAAGCTGATCGTATTTGAGGTCAATGACATCCTTGCAAACGATCTTATCCGCAGGCACATCGATTAACTGATAACTGATCCGGAGGTGGTCGCCTTCCCGAATGAAATTTCCCGTCAGGAGGGTGTTAACATTCAAGTCCGCAGCAACTTTTCTGATATCAATCTCACGGTCTTTGTATTTCTGTATCGCGGAAGACGGTCTAACTGTGACCGAACTGAGAAGGCCGAGCTTACTAATGACGGCGTCGGCCAGTGAGAAGCCTAGAAATTCGCTGTCCGGGTCGTGTCTGAGATTCTGCAGCGGCAGTACGGCCAGAGCGCGCGGTGTGAGCAAACTTCTGTAAACGAAGTAACTTGCTACCGCCAGAATAATGCCAACGAGTACAATCGCCCCAATCGCAATTCGATTGCGCCAAAGGGAACGGCTGGCCTTGCCCTGTAAGACGGGTGCAGTATCAGCACCGTTGCCGTCGCGTTCAGGCTCCTCCACCTGTAAGCTATCAATCACTAGCCCGTCTGGAGGCGCTGAGGCGGGTACCGGGTCGGCTTCCGCGTGCTCCTCAACCTTCACGGACGCGGTAAACCGATACCCTTTCTTCGGCACAGTTTTGATGTAGGGGTCGTCCGCCTCGCTTTCACC
>JAFAZU010000619.1 GCA_019239585.1 Acidobacteriaceae bacterium | reverse complement strand
CGTCGATATAGACCATGTGTCCTGCCGCGAAGCGGGAGCGGGAAACATTTTTATGCGCATCCGCTGTCAGGCCCATGTGATTAAATGTGTAGTCCACCGCAAAATAGGGCGTCGCCGCATCATACAAACCTTCAGCAATGTAAACGTGCATGTAAGGATTTTTGGCAAATGCGTGCCGTAACGCTTGGGCGGTATCGGCAAAGCCGGACCATCCCGTTACTCCGAAGTCCCAGCGTCCGATGCCTCCGCCCAGTACGTAGTAAGTCAGATCGCTTCCGTAATTCAATTCCTGCTTCACATAATCGCCGAAAACCGAAGTATAAGGAGGTCGAATACCCGCTTCGCTCGGGTCGAAATCAGGCCGCTGCTCGGTTGGGGAGGCGTTAGTGCCCGTAAACCGTCCATCCAAGCGTCCCACCATCTTGTCTTCGTCACGCAGAAGCTCCGTATCAAAGTGCGAAAGATCCACCCGCAGATTGCAGCGCTCAATATATTGCCTGCTCAATCCTGTATAACGGGACAACCGTGCTGCCACCGCTTGCCGCTGCGAAGCGGATAGCCCATCTCCCTGCTGCAAGGCCAACGCATATTCGGTAGAAGCAAATTTTTCCACCTCCTGCCGCAGCGTTTCAGGATCTTTCGTCACATCATCGGGAAGTTTGTGGTGAAAGGCGGCTGTCATGGCGTACGTCGGCAGGTAAAGCACATACGGCAGATCATTGCCGGGGGCAAAACCCACAGTCTGAAAGTTTAGAATCGTTGAAATCAGGATTACGCCATTGAGTGCGATGCCATGATCTACCAAATAACCGGACAGGCCCGCCGCGCGCGTTGTGCCGTAACTTTCGCCCGCCAGATAAAGCGGGGAACCCCAGCGTGAATTCTTCTGCAGATAAAGCCGAACGAATTCGCCAAAAGCCGCAATATCTCCATTGACGCTCCAGAACTTCTTCCCCAGTTCCGGCGTCATGGCGCGGCTATACCCAGTGCCAATCGCATCGACGAAAACCAGATCGCTCTTATCCAGAATCGTGTTCTCGTTGTCTTCCCAGGTAAACGGCGGAGGCGGCATGAACCCGTTAGGCAGCATCTTCACACGCTTAGGACCGAAGCATCCCATGTGCAGCCAGATCGTGGCCGAGCCAGGGCCGCCATTAAAGGCAACTGTCAGGGGCCGTTTACCTGCTGGAGGTTTGTCCAGAGTGTAGGCCACATAGAACATCTCAGCTTCCGTATGCCCCCCCTCGTTCTTGATCGGCATGCGCCCTGCTGTAGCCGTATACTCCAGTGTCTTTCCGCGAACAGTCGTTCGGTGGTGCGTGATCGACGGCTTCTCCTCCGACGGCTCATGTGCCGCTGCTGCCGGAGGAGTCTGGCTTTGTGGCGTTTCAGCGGGCGTCTCACTTTGAGGTACGCGCCCCTGCCGCTCTTGGGCATGCAGCAGTAAGACGGACAGGAGCAGAGCCGGAAACAAATGATTATAAGTTTTCATCGAAATTATAAAAAATAGAATCCCTTAGTGAAGCGTATACGACAGAAACGACATAACGTCTGTATCGTCGTTAATTTCTTTTTCTAGCGCCTGCCCGCCGGAGTGACCGGCGGTTGTGTCATACTTCAGCAAAATCGGATTCGTGGAGCCTGTCGCCGATTGCACCAATGCCGCCATCTTCCGCGCATGTAGCGGGTCTACGCGCGTATCGGCATCCCCCGTCACGAAAAGGACAGCAGGATACTTCACGCCCTTTTCCACATGATGATAAGGAGAGTACTTGTACAAGTAGGCAAACTGATCTTTGTTTTCTGCCGTGCCGTATTCCGGAACCCACCATTTCGCCACTTTAAAACGGTCATAACGAATCATGTCGAGCAAGGGAAACTCGCACACCACCGCACCGAAAAGATCCGGGCGCTGCGTCACCGCCGCGCCCATTAACAGTCCACCGTTCGAGCTTCCCAAAATGCTCAGTCGTGACGGGCGCGTATAGCCATTCTGAATTAAATACTCCGCTGCACACTCGAAATCATCAAACACATTCTGTTTTTTCTCCAGCATTCCAGCTTTATGCCAAGCCTCGCCAAATTCTCCGCCTCCGCGCAAATTAGGAAGCGCAAACACACCGCCATTCTGGACCCAATAAGCCGCTATCGCGCTAAAGTGAGGGGTCATACTGATGTCAAAGCCGCCGTAAGCAGTCATCAAAACGCGCGCGGAACCGTCGAGCTTTAAGCCCTTTCTATGTACAACAAACATTGGCACGCGTGTTTTATCACGGCTTTCGTACCAGACCTGCTTCACTGTTATTTCGTCCAGGCCCTTGGGGTGCGGAGCCGCCCACCAAACACTTTGCTGATTGCTCGAAAAATTATGCCTGTAAATCGTAGGAGGGACTGTAAACGATTGATACTCGAAAAAGACGTCGTCCTGGTCTGGCCGGCCTGAAGCTGAGCTCACGTTGCCCAGATTTGGTAGCGGCAAGGGGCGCTGCAGTTTCCCATCCAGGTTATAGATAGCAATTTGTGACGTGACGTTATGCAGGTACGAAACAAACAGTCTGCCGCCGAAAACGGACGCAAACTCGATATTGTCGGCTCTTTCCGGCACGACATCCTTCCAATTTGACTGTTGAGGATGGTTTAAATCAAGAGAGAAGATCCGATGATTCGGCGCCTTCCAGGTTGTGGTTACATACAGATGGTCATCGAAGTAATCCGGAAAGAATTGAGCGTCCAATTTCGTAATGATCGGCTGAGGGCTTCGATCCCTGCCGAGCCGCATGGCAAAGACCTCAGTCTGATTCGCAGCCGCGCCGCGTAACGCTATAACAAGCAGCCACTGGCCATCGTATGTGACATGCGCCTGAAGGATAACTTCCGGGCCGTACCCATTGCCGAAGATAAGCTGGTCGCCTGCTGCGTTCGTGCCAAGCTTATGGAAAAAGATACGCACCCCGCCAGCAGCCGTCTTGCTGTAGTAGAAGCCGCTTCCATCCGGCAAAAGCGAGAAACTGAGATACCGTACGCGCGGCATCGTCTCCGGAGCATCTTTTCGGGCGTCGACATTAAAAAATTTGACGGTCATTTCATCCTCGCCGCCTTCGCGAATCCCGTAAGCCAGAAAATCGCCGCGCTCTGAAATGCCCATTAATTGCAGCGTCTTAGGCTTACCCGATGTACTCAGGGAATTGGCGTCAATCAATATCTCGTCCCTTGCATCGCTTTCGCGCAGACAGATCTGGTTGTAATTTTTGTCTCCCGGCCTACGGACGAAAAATTGGCGTTGCTTCCGCGCAATCGGCAAATTATAGTCATCTCTCCGCAGTAAGCTTGTGAGTTGCTGCTGAATCCTTTCGCGGCCCGGTATGGCCTGGAGAAACTTATCAGAGTATTGCTGCTGCTGCGTGATCCACGCCCTCGTCTCAGGACTCTGTTGGTTCTCCAGCCATCGGTAATTGTCGGTGATGGAAATGCCGTGGATCTCATCGGTGACCGGCTTCTGCACCGTTGCGGGCGCCCGGCCCGTTGAAAAATCTGCGGAATCAACCGCAAACGGGATGATCAAAAAGGAGAGGACGACAACACGCCGCAGCATGCTCCGTAGTGTAGCGGAAACGCTTTGGCGCCGGAAAGAGCAGAGAGCCGGTAATTAAGTTTTTAGTGATCTGACCGATTTTCTTGCAGCAGATAAGCTTCCAAGCGGCATTGCTGAAGGAAAGCAGAGAAAGGCCGCCATAAAACTCGAAACAGATTTGGGAAGAAAAACATGCCCGTTGATACCGCCTACAGCGCAGAGCTCTTTCACGTTAAAAGTTCAACGTAAAATTCTTGTGCCTGCTTATTTATTACGTAAATCCAGACGAATTGGTTAGCAACTGCGTTCACGATTCTTTCGGAAATCCCGTTAAAAGCGGAAAAGCAACTCTCCAGCTCCCCTGCGGCACACTGAACAAGTAAGCTGAGCTACGTTCGGTGCATGCTGAGGCCGGTAGGATGGTCCTCAAAATCGAGGATTACGAGAGTATCAGCTGTGGGTTGAATTGTTTGGAGGAAGTGTTCCGCTTGCCGGACTTCATCAGAGCCGGTGCCGAAATGATAAGCGCCCTAAAGCGGTCCGGCGTTGACTGCTCTTAAAATTGGATCAACAAATGCCCTGCCTTGCGTAGATTTATAAATCACTCCTATGGAAGTACATACGCGAGGCTTACTCAAGGCAAGGGGGAATTCTCTTGTGGTGGCTTCCTTTGCTGACAGAGTTATGCAGCATACTATGGACATGCATCGGGCACTCTTAATCCTTCCTGCCATAGGGATGATTCTGGCAGGAGGAGCGTATGCGCAATCAATATCCGGCCATGCGGAAGAAACTGCTATCCGGGAGCTTGTGGGGAAATACATGGAGGCACGTAATAGCAGGAACGCTGATGCAACACGTTCGCTTTTCACGGCGGATGCCGACCAACTCGTGTCAACAGGCGAATGGCGGAAGGGGGTTGACGCCGTGGTCCAAGGAGCAATAGCCAGCTCGCAGAAGGAAACAGGAAAAAGCTCTATTGCTATCGAAACAATCCGATTCCTTGGACCTGGTCTAGCGCTGGTGGATGGCCGTTATGAAACTGCTGCAGCTGCTACAGGAGTCAGCCGTAAAATGTGGACGACCCTGATAATCAAACACACGGACCGCGGCTGGCGTATCGCTGCTATCCGTAATATGCTTCCAGCGCCAATCGCCAAGGCAAATTAGATCAGTCCGAGTTCCGGGAATTCCTGTTGGAAGGCGGCACTTTACTGGTTTTTTTACAGTCAGGCCTACCATTCTGGGCCTGGTCGCAATCGCAAAATCAAGGCGTTAAAACCACAAGAAAACCGTTGAATGTAACTGGTACTACTTTCAGCAAACTGTTTGTGCTATTCCTCTTACATATGCGTCAAATCTTCACACTCGTTTGCTACGTGCTTTTACTCGGAATTGTTTCAGAGCAGATGGTAACTGCTGCGCCTCATAAAAAGAAGCACCACCGTCATGCAGCGGCTCATCACCATCGGAATACTACCCCTGCTCAGCGGTAATTGCCATTTCCGTTATTGTTCTTTAATGCTTCAGCCTTTGGGTTTTCCGTCTCGCTTCAGGCAGAAAACCCAATTGGCCACTAAAGTTGATGTTTATCCGTTCTGCTGGTACTCAGTTCCTACACAGTAATCAGCCTTTCTATGCTTTTGGCCTTAACTCGTATTTTTTGGGTTTCTGTTCCGAAAGTTCCCGCCGTCAAACATTAACGGCTGCTAAACAACTGGGAGCGACAGTCGTTCGCTCCTGGGCCTTTCTCGACGTTGAGAGCCGCACCCCAGGCACTCCTGCTTTCCAATACTTTTCGGACGGGCAGATTTGCTTTGATGACGGTCCCGATGGACTCGAACGCCTGGACGCTCTGATTGGAGCGGCCGAAGAGTTGAACCTCCATCTGATCCTGCCTTTCGTCAATTACTGGCCTGATTTCGGAGGTATGCCGCTCTATCTAAAATGGCTCCGCATTGGAGGCGGCGTG
>JAFAZU010000508.1 GCA_019239585.1 Acidobacteriaceae bacterium | reverse complement strand
CTGGATTTTCCTGGATGAAGCGCACCACCTTCTGCCCTCTTCGCGGGAAACGCGGCATGATGTGCCGGTTAATGAATTGACGAACACCATGCTGGTCACGCTCGAACCGGACCATCTCCCGCAGGATGTTCTGGCGGGAATCGATACTTTGATTGCGGTCGGGAAGCAACCTCAAAAAACCATTGAAACGTTCTGCCATGCCTGCGACGAACAATGCCCGCGTGTCGACTCAGAGGGCCTGGCGAAAGGCGAGGCGATTTTCTGGTCGCGACCGTCCAAAGAAGCGCCTATTAAATTTAACGTGGCTCCTTGCGAGACCGAGCACGTTCGCCATAGCCGCAAGTACGCCAGCGCCGATCTCACGCCTGACCGCAGCTTTTATTTTCGCGGTCCCGAAGGAAAACTTAATTTACGGGCGCAGAATTTAATGACGTTCGTTCAGCTTCTGCAGGGTATCGATGATGAGACTTGGCTGCATCATCTCCGCCAAGGCGAGTACTCGCAATGGTTCCGCGAAAACATCAAGAGCGATGAATTAGCGGATGCTGCCGCTGCAATTGAAGAGGATCAATCTTTGAGTGCGGAAGAAAGCCGGGCGAAAATTAAGGAGCAGATTGAGGAGCGCTATACCCTTCCGGCGTAGCGACCCGTCTTACAACCGGTCACTGCGTTCCCGGCTCTCTGTCTTTAGGCTCTACCCGCCGAACATGTGGCGGAACAGCCAATACAAACCAGCCGCCAGAGCGATAGAAGCAGGCAGGGTTAGCACCCACGCCGCGACCAGAGAGCGAATCGTTGCCATCTGCAACCCGGATCCATTGGCCGCCATCGTTCCGGCAACGCCGGATGTCAGCACATGGGTTGTACTAACAGGCAATCCAAACCTATCAGCCGCCAAGATGGTACACATCGCCACGAGTTCTGCGGAGGCGCCCTGCGCATACGTCAGGTGATTCTTGCCGATCTTTTCTCCTACCGTCACGACGATGCGCTTCCAGCCCACCATAGTACCCAAGCCGAGGGCTAGCGCCACGGCAACCTTGACCCAATCGGGAATGAATTTGGTTGCTTTGTCCAGTTGCCTTTTGTAGTTTGCAATTGCTGCATCATCCGAGCCGCCGAGCGCCGGCTGTTTAGTTTTTTCCATGACGCGGATCGTTTCACTAGCGAGATACATGTCGTTGCGCACGTTGCGATTGGCTGGCGACGGGATGTCGGATAGCGAGTCGTATTGCGAAACTTGTCCCTTGATGCTGTTGACCAGGTTACCCAAATAGCTGAGCGCGACGCCATCAACATTCTTTGCGTTAATTGCTTTCTCCAGGGCCGCTTTCTGCTGATCCAGGCTCAGACTTTGCCCAGCTTGCTCATGACTCTTTAATACGTTTTCGGTCTTTTCGGAGACCGCAATAAAGGTTTGCACCTGGTCGTGTTTGACGGCATGATTCAAGGCGTAAGCAGTCGGAACAGTACCGATCAAAATGAGCATAATGAGGCCCATGCCCTTTTGCCCGTCATTTGATCCATGCGCAAAACTAACGCCGGTGCAAGTCAGAAACAGCAGGCCGCGAATCCAAAAGGGCGGCGGTTCCGTGCCTTTTGGCTCTTGGTACAGTTCCTTCTTCTTTATAAACGTTTTCATCAGGACCAGCAGCAGCGCCGAGCAGATGAAGCCAATAATCGGAGAGAAGAGGAGGCTTTTGCCTACTTGCAGAGCCTGACTCCAGTCCACGCCGGACGTGCCGGATGTTCCGCCGTTGGCCAGAAACTGATTCATCAAGCCCACGCCCATGATCGACCCAATCAAGGTGTGTGAGCTGGAATTCGGAATCCCGAAGTACCAGGTCAAAAGGTTCCAGATAATCGCGGCCACCAGCAAGGCAAATATCATTGAAAACCCGGCACCAGTTCCTACTTTTAAGATCAGCTCTACGGGCAATAATGACACAATGCCGAATGCAACCGCGCCCGTGGAAGTCAGCACGCCAAGAAAATTCCAAATGCCGGACCAGACAACCGCGACATGCGGTTCGAGCGTATGGGTATAAATCACGGTGGCCACCGCATTAGCCGTGTCATGAAACCCGTT
>JAFAZU010000458.1 GCA_019239585.1 Acidobacteriaceae bacterium | reverse complement strand
CCGCCGGGATATAGCCGTTCATCCGGATAACTCTGCCGTTCCAGCAACGCTTTTGCCCAACTGCTATAGGGCTGCTGCATAACAATAACGTGATCGCCATTCGGCGCTTTCCCAATTTCAACCAGCCCGTACGTCAATGTTTCCAGCATGCGGCGGGTCGCGCCGGGATCGCGCTGCTGCGCCGGTACAACAAACGCATAGGGCGTTTTACGCGCCACAGCACGCTGACCCACTTTATAGAAGTTTCGCAGCATGTCTTCCCGGTGTATGGCCGCGTTGTAGAGGCATGATTCGAATGCGATCTGCTGATAGTCAACGATGTCGCGCAATCGCCACGTGCCGCCCTTCCACGGTTCCAGATAATTCCAACTCCGTTCCTGCGCGTTGTAGCCTAGCGGATGGGTATCCAGCTCATCAAACTTCATCGTGATCGGGGTGGCCAGCTTTGCGCTGGCCGATTCCGTCAAAATGCGCAGTCCGCCATGAAACGCTTGATAGTGCCGTGAAGGAGTCCAGAAATCGTAGGCTGCATGGATGGCCACGCCTGTCTTGCCCGCCGAGGTCAAGTCCGTTGCCATCGACGTGCCAATCATATTCATTTCCTGGGCTAGAATAGCGTCAACATTCGGCTCAACTGGGTCAAGCCAAGGCGGAACAAAAATGCGTGATGCATTCGCGCCCTGCTGATGAACGTCGTACACAATCTCGGGATGCCACACGTTCTGTATGCCGCCAATGGTGTTGCGCGTTTCCGGTTGAGAAAAGATGTACCAGTCGCGGTTATTGTCGTGCCCGGTATAGTGGTGCCACAACTCCGGCGGCTGCGTGCCTTCATACGGAGTATTCAGAGTCTTGCGATACCATCGGGTGACAATATCCACGCCGTCCGGATTCAACGAAGGCACCAGAATCAGAATCGTATTTTCGCGAATGGCCTCAAACCGTGGCGACTTGTCCGTCAGCATCTTATAGGCAAACTCGACCGCGCTATGGGTCGAAGCTACTTCTGTGGCATGAATCGAACACGTGATCAGAACAATGTTCTTGCCCTGCCTAAACAGCGGCTCTGCCTGTTCCGGCGACGTGACACGCGGATCAGCCAAACGCCGCTGAATATCAATGTATTTGTCGAGCTGTTTGATTGTTGCCGGGGTACCGAAAATCGCTTCGATGAACGGTCGGCCTTCAGCGGTTTTGCCCAGTTCCTTTACTCGAATGGCCGGACTTGCTTTTTGGAGTTTATAGAAGTAAGAGACAACCTGATCCCAATCTAAAAGAACACGATCAACCCCGATAGGATGCCCAAAGTGGCTTTCGGGAGTCGGAACTGTTGTAGCTCCCTGCGTCGTTGCCGCAATCAGCAGGGCGGCTAAGCAGGTGAGTCTTTGATTGAGCATGCAATTACCTTAGCTCACTTCATCGCTACTAGCTGCGCAATCCTTCGAAAGCCGCTTCAATTTCCCGTTTGGCCTCTGCCGAAGGAGGAATAAATGGCAGTCGTGGCGGACCTCCGTAGTAGCCAATCAGATCCATCGCATATTTCAGGCCGGGAATACCGTACTTGCTCGCTAGAACTTTTGCCGCTGGGAGAATACGCGCCTGCCAATCCTGTGCTGCTTCTATTTGACGGGCGCGAAAGGCTTCCCAAATCGTGACGCACGCATAAGGCAAGGCGTTAGCGATCGCAAGAATAGCGCCGCTTGCGCCCATTTGTAACGCTTCCTGAAAGTTAGCGCCTGACCCGGATAGAATTTGAAAGCCCGGTTTCACCAGCGGCACAGTCTCTTTCAGCTTTTCCAGATTGCCGGAACTGTCCTTCATCCCGACGATGTTCGGGTGATATGAAAGCTCCGCAATTGTTTCCGGCGGCAGAGCGTAGCCTGTTACCTGCGGAATGTTGTAGATCATGACCGGAATTTTTGAGCTGTCGGCTACGGCTCGGAAGTACAGAGCTTGCGTATCGGGCTGATGCATCTGCTGGCGATAGTAGAACGGTGTTAAAGCCAGCGCCGCACTGAAACCGATTTCGGCAGCGTGATTGGCAACCCGTACGGTTTCGCGCACGCTCTCCGCGCCCACTCCGGCAATCAGTGTTTTGCCCTCCGCGCTTGCCTCCCGGACCCATTCCATTAGCTGAATGCGTTCGTCAATGCTCATCAGCGGGGTTTCCGCTGTTGATCCGCAAACCAGATAGCCGCTCAAGGCAATCTCGTTCAGCTTCTGAATATTATGAAAAACTTTGACTTTATACAGATTGCCCGCGTAATCGAAGGAACTCGTGAGAGCAGGGAAGATGCCTTGTAGCTTCATAGTAAAGGGAAAAAGGCCTGCACAAGCGTTTCGAAGCGAGTACAGGCCCTGTTGATGAACTAAATTGACTTACTTACCGACGATAACCGTGATAACAAGCGTGTAAAGGGCCAAAGATTCAATCAGTACCAAACCAATCAGCAGCGCTGTTCGGATAGCAGCGATGGCTCCAGGATTGCGCGCCATGGCTTCTGCAGCGGAAGCAGTGGCTCGACCTTGGCCAATTCCGCAAAGACCCGATGAGATGCCCATAGCCAGGTAAGCTGCTCCTAAGTGCAACTTACCGTTAGCCGCATTGCCGGTTTGGTCCTGCGCAAACATCGGGGTTGCCAAAGCCATAAGGGTCATGACCAGAAATACAAGTTTATTCTTCATTGTTTCTCCTAT
>JAFAZU010000696.1 GCA_019239585.1 Acidobacteriaceae bacterium | reverse complement strand
AGGCGGCATCTGCTGGAAAAGGAGCCGATCTCAAAGCTCTGCGATGATATGGGCCTGCAGCCCACGGTCTTCTACCGCTGGCAGAAGGAGTTCTTCGAGAACGGGGCGGCTGCCTTCGAGCGGAAACGGCCATCCAACCACTCCGCTGACCAGGAGCGGATCGCCTACCTGGAGAAGAAGATCCAGACTAAGGACGAGGTTCTGGCCGAGCTGATGGCCGAGCATGTGGCCGTAAAAAAAACGCTTGGGGAACTTTGACCGGCGCCTGGGTTCCGCACGAGACGCGGGACCAGATCGTGGATTTCGTCCGGCGTTGGTCGGAGAAGACCGAGATCGGCGCCGGGCGATTCATTATGTGGCTCGACATCACCGCCAGCAAGTTCTACGACTGGCGGGACCGCTACGGCAAGGTGAACGAGCACAACGGCTGGGTTCCCCGCGATTTCTGGCTGGAGGAGGGGGAGAAGCAGGCCATCGTCGGGTTCCACTTGAAGAATCCGCTGGAAGGCTACCGGCGACTGACGTTCATGATGCTGGATGCCGACATCGTGGCGGTCAGCCCGACCAGCGTGTGGCGCGTGCTCAGCCAGGCCGGGCTCCTGTCGAAGTGGCGTGGCAAGCCGTCTAAGAAAGGTACGGGCTTCGCGCAGCCGTTGGCGGCGCATCAGCACTGGCACATCGATGTTTCCTACCTGAACATCGGGGGACGTTTTACTACCTCTGCAGCATCCTGGACGGATTCAGTCGCTATATCGTGAACTGGGACATTCGAGAGTCGATGACCGAGGCGGACATCGAGATCATCTTGCAGGGCGCGAAGGAGAAGTACCCGGAGGCGCGGCCCCGGATCATTTCAGACAACGGGCCGCAGTTCATCGCCAAGGACTTCAAGGAGTTCATTCGAATATCGGGCATGACGCACGTCCGCACCTCGCCGTTCTACCCGCAATCGAACGGGAAGATCGAGCGCTGGCACAAATCGCTCAAAGGGGAGTACATCCGACCAGGAACGCCGTTATTGCTCGAGGATGCCCGGCGTCTGGTAAGCGGATACGTGGACCACTACAACAACGTGCGCCTGAACAGCGCGACGGGCTATATCACACCGAAGGACATGTTGGCTGGGCGGCAGCGGGAGATCCACGCGGAGCGCGACCGAAAGTTGGAGGAGGCCAGGAAAATGCGGAAGGTTCGTCGCCAGCAAGCTGCATGAGAGACGCTAGACCACGGGAGTCTGCTGACGCTCGGCGAGTTCTGCCGTCGAAGGGCGCGGAGGTCTCAACTTCCTGTTTGGCGACTATCAGGGCATTTTGCCACGCGGGACGATCTTGAGCCTATCCTGCAATTCCAATAACATCTTTGGCCAATGTGAAATACTGGAATATCCGTGTACGTCCGTACTTTGGGAAGAAGCCCGTATGCCCTACTCGCCCATCCTGGTTCTTCACATTTGTGGTGGTACTTTGGGGTTGCTTACGGGGACCGCCGCTATTTCCTTCCGCAAAGGTTCCCGCCGTCATGTCCTTGCCGGGAAGGCCTTTGTCGCGTCCATGCTGATCATGGCCCTCGGCGCAGTATATCTGGGGATCGTGAAGCATCAGCCCAGCAACGTCTCCGGCGGGACTTTTACCTTCTATCTAATCGGAACGGCATGGCTCACCGCCAGGCGTTGTGACGGGGAAACAGGCCGGCTGGATTGGGTTGCGCTGCTTATTCCTTTGGCGCTCGGTGTCCTCACCTGGCTGAGCGGGATTAGCGTGGTGCGTAGGGGGGCGAGCTCGCAGGACGGAGTTCCTGTTGGGATGACCTTTTTCACGGGCTCCGTGATGTTGCTGGCTGCCGCTGGAGACGTTCGCATGCTCGTGCGCGGGGGTGTTCTTGGAGCAAAGCGCATCGCGCGTCATCTCTGGCGCATGTGTTTTGGGCTGTTCATCGCTGCCGGGTCCTTTTTCCTTGGAGGCGCGAACCGCCCGCTGAGATTGCTTTCGACAATAGGGCTCGGGCAACACCTGCCCCGGGCTTTATTCAACATAGGCCTATATTTAGTTCTCACCATCCTTCCACTGGTTCTGCTGGTTTTCTGGCTGGTGCGAGTTCGTTTCATAAGTACATACAAGAAACCCGATGCAGTTTTTGTCCACAAGCCCTGATTAACGCGCAAACTGGAAGTTGAACCGCCCCAACCACGCGAGCCACCCTCCCGCAGGGTTCTGAACCGCCGATCCCCGGCGCGTCATACCGCTGCAATACGCCGCGCACACTCGATTCACGATTCTTCTTTTCTTAGCCAGTTGGCCTTTCGCTTCGAGTATGAGCCGCTGCCGTCAAGCCCAGCGCCGGGGCGGAGCGCAACGATTTCGGCGTCCTGTCCACCCTTTTGTGACCCAGCCTAATCTCCTTTTGCAACCAGTTGCAGTTTGGTCCGCTGCTTCCTCGTGCCAGCCGCGGCTCGCGCTATACTCGCTAACAGAGAGCGCCCGCACTCCATTTCACGCTGAACCAACACACGGCATTGTAGTGCAATAAAAGAAAGTGCAGCGGCACGCCTTCACAAAGAATCAGCAGCGCCAAAAGTGTTCCCAGCAGGCTATAGCCGCTTGCTTCCCCGCACGAAAATGCCTGAGCGTTGCGGCTCCTTTCAGGCTTAGCTCTCCAGGAAAAAAGAGCGTAATACAGAATTGCCGCTTCAGCAGCTACCAGTTCTGCAAGCCGTTCATATGGGAGGACGGCCGACGCGGCACTACGTATTCGAGCCAGAACGTCATCATTGGATTGGATCTGACGGAAGCGGCGAACCAGGGTCGCCACAACTAACAGTTCCAGCAGCACGCTTATCCACCTCAGGGATGGGACATATTGTTGATCCACCTCCGGCAGAAGGAAGCCGCCAGCTCTTAATCCACAAAGGCCCACTGCCATAACAGCACGCCAAGAGCAGTAGCCATTCCGGGCAAAAGGACATAACATGCAATTGACAAGGTGACAGACAGATCGAACAAGGCTGCCGTGCTGATGAGCGCTGCATGAGAGATTGCCTGAGGTGTGCGGGTCACGAAATAGACAACCAAGTAGACAAGAGCTGCCGTTAGAGCAAACAGCCATGCAGCCGGTCTTCTGGTAAGTGCCGTCAAAGTACGCCTACTGCCAACTTAACATCAAATTCCGAGCTGACAAAATCACCGCATATAAACAAAACGGCCCCAAGCCCCTGTCAGAAGCTTGGGGCCGCTCAGATAATTCAAAATCTAGCTTGCAAGCGCCAGCGAACGAACGTTCAAATTCGGGATCACAATCGAGAGCACTTCCTCCACGCGATCCACAAAGTGGAACTGCATTTCCTGCCGCACATGATCC
>JAFAZU010000308.1 GCA_019239585.1 Acidobacteriaceae bacterium | reverse complement strand
CCACTCGATGTTGCTTACCGAGGGTGGATCAACAGGTGGATCAGGGATCGGCGGATAGGCAGCAACAGAGGGTGGATCAACAGGTGGATCAGGGATCGGCGGATAGGCATTCAAAGCTGTACTGGCGAGGCCAAGGAGAACGATTGAGGCAGAAAGCATTTTTTTCATAAGGTCTGTAATTTCCCTAAATTGATTTGAGTTTTTCAAAACTCTTGACCTCACAGTAGCTTGATAAACCAGGCTTTATACCTTCTGAATTCGACGTTTTCCGTCATCGGAACGCACTTAGTTCTATAAGTACTCGTAGGACTACCCTATTGGCGTCGAACTGGGCAATAATTAAAAATAGAATCAATGTCACGGCAGAAACCAAACTTAAATAGCCGGGATATTTCCAGCGAAACACAGTTGCGCGAACTCTCTCATATCAAGAGTTCTTATGGACGCTTGGTGTACTTGGCAAGCTTGCGCAATCCTGATAATGGCCGCTACGAGCATTACGGTTCTGAAATGACCCTGCCCGCTGTTGTGAACAAACAGTTGGGGCAGCTGCATGAGAAAATATTTCGTGAATGGGTAACGTTTACCTTAGAGCGCAAGAAGGCGGACATCGAGCTCTATATCGCTGGCATCGGATTGGTGGACCCTGCGGAGTTAATTGATGCGTGGTTGCGGCTCACGCCTTACATGAATCTAGTTCCTGCAACGATTCAAGGACCGGAACGGCAAAAGCACATTTCTGACTTTGAAGTTATCCTCGGTCTGCTTAAGAACGTGTATGGCGTCGCTTCGCCAAGTCCAGACGCATAGCGACTCCGACCACCTGACCGACGATCTCTGCTTCCCCCGGGTAATTATAGATGGAAGGCGATTCGTGAGAGGCGGAGTGCCCCTGCACGAGCAGGAAGCCGCTGCTGTAACTGCACCAGCCGCACTGAAATCCATTGCGATGTTCTAGAAGATAAATGGGCCGTTCGTACTCATTTGCCCAGCCCTCCTGCGCAATGCGCTTTTTGGCCTCATCAACTTGCACGAAAGAACCGGGCGGCAAAATCGGATACATGGACCAGTCGTCCGTACCAATAAAGGCATACCGGTGCCGCCGCAAATCCAGGGTGTTTAGAAGCGCAATCGAGACCTTGCCCCAGCGCTTAATATGTCTACTGAAGTAAGTTGTAATTCGAAGATCGAAGCTTTCGTCCAGCTCTACTGGCAGATTGACCGAAGCCCGGTCTGCTGGGAGAAGATCAAAAGTACGGGTCTGATCGTGCCCGAAGTGAGTCGCGTCGATGGGTAACTGCCCCAAATCAATGCCATACCAGCACAGAGCCGTAGCGAAATCCAAGCCGTAGATAGCGCATAACGAGTACAGCTTGAAGAGGGAAGGAACGGTGCCCTTATTTTCGATGTCAGACAGCCTGCTGAGCCCGATCAGAAATTCGTTGTTCCCGTATTGGCTGGCAATACGCTGGCTGGCGCTTTCGACATCCCGGTAACGTAGCCGCAACCGTTCACGCACACGCCTCATCTTTTGACCTGGATCTTGTATCATTCCCCAGCCCACGCCCTCGACATTTGAATTTTACGAACAATTACTGGTTGATAGCCGTTTTTGTTCCGATTATAGAACACAGCTCTACTGAAGGAGCTACTTTAAACATGCCGCGGGACAGAGGGACACAAACCTCAATAGATGATCTCTCAAAACGGTCCTGAGCTTACGGAGAAGTTTTTCAGAACTGTTAGCTTGGTAAACTCTTCGATTGAAATAGTTTTCGACAAGGAGGAACTATAATCAGCCGTGTCAGAAGCTTCTGTAGTTTCCGTTGCATTTCAGGGCGAACCCGGTGCATTTAGCTTTTCCGCGGCTCGCAAGTTTTTCGGCCCGGAAATTCATGTCCAACCATTCGAACAATTTAGGCAGGTATTTGAAGCATTAGCGGCAGGAATTGTCACTCATGCCGTAGTTCCGATTGAAAATAGCTTGTATGGAAGCATACATGAAAATTACGATCACATCTTACAGCATGGCTTTAAAATCACCGGCGAAACTACGATTCGGATAGCCCACCAGTTAATTACAAGACCTGGAACTTCCTTTGAAGATATCCGGCGTGTGTTCTCTCATCCGGTGGCCCTCGATCAGTGCAGACAATTCTTTCGAGAGTTTCCTCACTTGACGCCTGTTTCGTTCTACGACACAGCCGGGAGCGTAAAGATGCTCATGCAACAGCAGTTTCCTGATGCTGCGGCAATTGCCTCAGAGGCTGCCGCTGAAATATATGGTGGACTTATTCTGAAGAAGAATATCGAAGATAATGAGAATAATTCTACCCGATTTTTTCTGTTAACGAAACAAATGAAAAGAGCAGAAAAATTTCACAGCGCGGATTTCTGGAAAACTTCTCTCGTTTTCGCAACAGCTAATGCGCCCGGCGCTCTTTTTAAAGCAATGGCATGCTTCGCGTTAAGAGATCTTAATCTGACTAAGATAGAATCCAGGCCAATACGCGAGAAACCTTGGGAATATTTGTTCTATGTTGATGTTGTTGGCTGTATCCAAGATAGAAGCGTCCGAAAGGCGATTCATCACCTAGGAGAATTAACAAGTTTTCTGAAAGTACTCGGGAGTTACCGTCCCACGACATAGATCCAAAGTAGCTTACTAAATATCATAGTAGAGCGCAAATTCATAAGGATGCGGGCGAAGCCGGACCGCTTCCGCCTCATTCCTACGTTTGTAAGAGACAAACGTCTCCAGCATCTCTTCAGAAAAAACATCACCCTTTGTCAAAAAGGCATGATCCTCTTCCAAGCATGTTAAAGCTTCATCAAGCGCGGCCGGCATTGACGGAATCTTTCTCATCTCCTCCGGAGAAAGATCATAGATATCTTTATCGAGCGGCTCGCCCGGGTCAATTTTATTGACGACTCCGTCAAGCCCTGCCATCATCATAGCAGCAAACGCCAAGTACGGGTTGGAGGCAGGATCGGGCGGACGGAATTCCACGCGCTTCGCTTTCGGGCTGTTGGAGTACATCGGGATGCGAACGGCAGCCGAGCGGTTGCGGCGCGAATAAGCCAAATTTACCGGAGCTTCGTAGCCGGGCACCAGACGCTTGTAGCTGTTTGTTGTGGGGGCGATAATGGCGGATAAAGCCCGTGCATGGCGCAGCAGGCCGCCAATATACCAGAACGCAATTTGACTCAAACCGGCGTAGTTGTCTCCGGCAAACAGCGGCTTGCCGTCTCTCCATAGGCTTTGGTGCGTGTGCATACCATTGCCGTTATCGCCAAAAATCGGCTTGGGCATAAACGTGACAGTCTTGCCGTATTGGTAAGCCACGTTGCGGACGATGTACTTGTACAACATCATGTTGTCCGCTGATTTGACAAGGGTATCGAATTTCTGGTCGATTTCGCACTGTCCGCCGGTCGCCACTTCGTGGTGGTGACACTCAATGTTCAGCCCGCACTCAAGCATAGTGGCGACCATCTCGCTGCGCAGATCCTGATAGTGGTCCGTGGGCGGAACTGGAAAGTACCCTTCTTTGTAGCGCGGCCGGTAGCCCAGATTGTTCTCTTCCCGGCCTGAATTCCAGCGACCCTCTTCCGCATCGATGAAATAGAAGCCGCTGTGCTGGTTTTGGTCGAACCGGACATTATCAAAAATGAAAAATTCGGCCTCCGCCCCGAAATAAGCCGTATCCGCCAATCCACTATTTTTTAGATAGAGTTCAGCCTTTTTCGCAATCCAGCGCGGATCACGATCATAATGCTGCCGCGTAATGGGATCGACAATATCGCCCAGCATCACCAGCGTGCGGATTTCCGCAAAAGGATCCATGAAGGCCGTGGAAGGGTCGGGGAGGATCAGCATATCGCTTTCGTTGATCGCCGCCCAGCCACGGATGCTTGATCCGTCAATTCCAAATCCATCCTCAAACGCATCTTCATCCAGCATAGAGATGGGATACGAGATGTGCTGATTCAATCCGGGAATGTCGGTAAAACGTAGGTCAATCTGCCGTGCGTCGTTTTTGCGGGCAAAATCAAGAGTTTCTTGTGGGGTCATTTTATCGCTCCAAACAGGAGGTGCCTAGCAACTCGTTAGAATAGCGCAGCGCCGCCTTGTGTGAAAACATGGAGACTGGGATTGGTAGTGTTAACGGAAGACAATAACCAGCTAGAACTGGCCTTGGTAGCGGAACGCCATGTTTACGAAGTGAGCGAGTTGAGTTCGGCGCTTCAGGACCTCTTGGAAGATGAGTTCGGCAATATCTCGGTGGCAGGCGAGATTTCCAGCTGCCGTACGGCGGCCAGCGGACACTCTTATTTTTCACTGAAGGATGCCGACAGCCAACTGAAGTGCGTGCTGTTTAAAGGCGCGGCCAAATATTCAAGGTGCAAGCCGCAGGACGGACTGGCCGTGATTGCGCACGGGAGCCTGGGTGTTTATGAATCGCGCAGCGAGTACCAATTAGTTGTTGAGTCGCTGGAACCGCAAGGCGCTGGAGCGCTGCAACTAGCCTTTGAACAGTTGAAGGCCAAATTAGCGGCAGAGGGCTTATTTGAAGTGTCCCGGAAACGCCCGTTGCCGAAACTGCCGGAACACATCGGTTTAGTCACCTCTCCCAACGGCGCGGTTCTCCGGGACATATTGCACATCTTGGAGCGGCGATTCGGGGGTTTGCACATCCGGCTTTTTCCCGCGCAGGTCCAGGGCGAGGGATCGGTCGAGCAGATTTGCAACGGCATCTCCCACTTCAGCGAGGGCGGCTGGGCGCATGTGATGATCGTGGCCAGAGGCGGTGGATCGCTCGAAGACCTTTGGAGCTTTAACGAAGAGCGGGTCGCCCGGGCCATCGCGGCCTCAAAGGTACCGGTGATCTCGGCGGTCGGACACGAAACGGACTTCACGATTGCTGATTTTGTCGCCGACCACCGCGCTCCCACTCCGTCGGCGGCAGCCGAGATCGTGATTTGCACGCGCGAAAGCTTACTGGAACAAATTGACGGATACCGGGCGCGAG
>JAFAZU010000231.1 GCA_019239585.1 Acidobacteriaceae bacterium | reverse complement strand
TGGCTGCAAAACGGCTGCATTGCGGCGTTTCTTTCCTCTTCCGGAATGGGCAAAGCCGAGAGGGCCTATCTTTTTTTGGGTTTTTCGGCCAATTTCAATGACTGCTTCGGCAATGATGAAGTGCGGCGTCGCCGGTTTTCGGCCCTGCTCCGCGCCGAGATGCGACGCCGCGAACGGCTGAACATGTTCGATGGAGACCATGCCGTTGTATCTGTGGTGCTCCCAGGTTTTTCTGCAGAAATTATTTCAAGACCGGTTTTGCTGCCATAAGCTGACCAACTGATCGGGCCGGACGGCTACGTACTGCGGTCCGAGCGCCTGGTGAATCATCTGCGCCATTTCCATGTCTGTCAACCAGTTCGCTAGAAAAATGTGCTGAAATGCCGGAAATATCTGCGGTTTCCAGTGCAGGATCTGTGCCGTGACACTTTCGGCCGCTGCTTGCCGTGCTTCCGGGGTGAACGGCGTTCCCGGAGCGCCCCCGTTGATGGATCGGAATACCGGCTTGCCATCGACAACCGTCACCAGATTCTCGCGCTTGGTTAGGTGCGTGCGGCCATAGTTCGCGAATATCGATTGAATGCCGGGAATCCCGGCCAGCAGCGCCAGACGTGACGGCTCCATCTCGGCAAAGGTGGCCAGCGCAGTCGAATCGATTCGTTGTCGATAGATGCCGGACAGGCGAAGGAACTCACGCCAGATCGCCTCGCGATCTTTTTCCGGGAAGTGATCCGCATAATTGTCCTCGTGAATGTAGCCGACCCCTGAGAGTGCATTGATGAAATAGTCATTCGGCGTGGCATGCTTGTAATAAAAATCAAGCACGTCGGGAATGCCGTCCGTCGCCGTGGGACCAATCTGCCAGCCGATCGGCACGCGTCCATGTGCCGGATCACCGAACAATTTGCGATAGTAGTGCCGCTGGAAATTCCAGCCGTCGCCGTCAGACCGGGTAAAAGCCACATAGATTTTGTTGCGTTCCAGAGTCAACGCGCGTGCCGGCTTCTGCCGGTAAGTCGCCGTGGTTCCCGAGTGAACCGAGACGTTGCTGACCGTCGGCGAGTACCCGTCGTAGGCCGAGCAGACCTCAAACTTCCCGCATTGGCTAATCAGACGTACGCCATCCCATTCGCCGATGCCCGCTTCCGAGCCGACCGCGTCTCCGGGCCATCCGAAACAGGGAATGTTAGGCGGCCATTCCAGCAGGATGTTCTTGGCAAACTGGTACTCCTCTTCAAACGAAGCTTGCCCATTGGACTTCATGTCCTCCGGGTTGCAGATCCAGAGAATTGGAATCCGAAATTCAATCAGGTAATCCCGCAGGGCTGTAGTCGCCGGATCGAGAAAGCAAACAGCTTGACGCGATAGGGAAGAGCGTAGCTGGTCATAGGCCCAGCGGTACGCCTCTACATCTTTCTTCCAGTGCATTCTTCGTAAATCCATGCCGCGTTTGCTGGAATCAGGATAAGCGCCGGCGGGCAGATTAAATTGCGCAGCGTTGGCGGGCGTAGCGACAAGTCCATCCTGGACCGAGGCCAGCATGGTGGCAACGTTGAAGGTCGCGGGAACCGCTGGGTCGGTAATGAACATGCACTTTACTTCCGGCAGAAAGCGTGCGAAGAGTTGACCGAGTTCCGGCCATTGCACCTCATCAATGTCGCCGCGAGCGCGCAGCCAATCGAGCCACAGTTCGTCATAGCGGTCCTGGACCAGGAACAGACGCGGCGCGGATCGGTTCACGATACCTTGCAAGCAGTGAAGCGTTAATCGCATATCGAAAGGATTCGACGTTAGCTCATCCAGGCGGTAGGCAATGAGAGTGCGCGCGGGTGGTTTGGATTTGGGACAAACATGCAGATCCGCTGGAGAAGATGGTTCCACGCCGGGTGTGAGAGCTGCCAAGGAGGCCGTCTCCAGAAACGTTCTGCGTGTGATTTTACTTATCATGTCCTGCGGCGTCACAGTTGACACAAGTTGCCCTGAATGTTATGTTGATCGGTCATCTTCTATTGAGGACCTTTGACCAGAAGAACGTTTCATTCCTTAACCGCCGGTACGGTGCTGGGCAGTGCTTGGGCGCACGGCGCTGCTTTGCCTGCTGCAGACTCCCGGCAGATAGCTCCCTTTCCGTACGGCACACATGTTTATCGGGAGCCGTCGCTCCCCTTAGAGCAGCTCCGCGCTGATTTTCCCCTTTTGAAGCGATTGGGATTCACCATGATTAAAATTCAGGAATCCTGGAACTACGATGAGGCAAAGGAAGGAGAAATCAATCTGTCCCGCGTGGCGCAGGTGGTAGCGGATGCCAAGCAGAACAATTTGCTTGTGTATTTCGGCATCACCATGGAGCAAGCGCCCGCCTGGCTCTGGCGCAAGTATCCGGACGCTGCCATGCGCTATGAAAACAACCAGCCCGTAATTGATCCGACCCAATACTTGCTGCCGAATGATGGCAAGCCGGGGCCGTGCTGGCATCACCCGGGAGCGCGTGAGGCGGCAATCCGTTTTATCGAGGCCGTGGGCCGTGAGATCGGCCAATATGACAATATTCTGGTCTGGAACGTGTGGCAGGAGATCGGCTTCGGTTTTGATGCCAATGTGTCGCGGGTGTGCTTCTGTCCTCACACGCTGGCGGCTTTTCGCGTGTGGCTGCGGAGCAAATATGGGGATCTCTCCTATTTGAATCGTATTTGGCGCACAGCGTATGCCGAGTGGGACGAAGTCGACCCGCCGCGCGTGTTCCTCAAAGTGCCGTCCTTTCTGGATTGGCGCTACTTCATGGACAACGTGTATCTAGCGGACGCGTTGCGCTGGAAAGCGGAAGCTTTCCGCCGAAGCGACACGGGGCAGCGCAAGATTCTGGCGCATACGCCGACGCCGCACTATGGCAGTTCGGCCGATTGGCGCTGGGCGCGTGCGGGCTTGGATATCTATGGCTCTTCCGCTTATCCGGCCTGGGGTGAGTATCAAGACCCGGCTGGTACCGGTGAGAACCGTTTGCAAACCTCTCCTGCTCCCTATCAGCAGGTTCTCGACAATGCGCTCAAATGGGACTACGTCCGCTCAGCTAGTATACACGGCGAGTTCTGGACGGCGGAGCTGCAAGGCGGACGGGCGGGCGGCGGAGTGATGCCGGGCCGCGTTCCTGATGCCGGTGACATTCGACGCTGGGTTCTCGGCGCACTCGCGGGAGGCGCGCGGGGCATCTGCTTTTGGAATCATCGCAGTGAAATCTTCTGGGATGAAGCGTACGGTTTCGGATTACTGGAGCTAGAAGGCGACCGGACTGAGCGCGCTGAGGAAGCGGGACGCATCGCCCGATCAATCGATGCGAAAGCGGCTGATTTGTTGGGACATGGTTCTTGTCCACTAGCGAAGACAGGAATTTTGCTGGACGAGGAAACGTGGAATTTTATTATTGCTTCCGGCGATACGCTGCGGTCCCATTTCATCACTCATTTGCGCGGTATTCATCGTGGGCTGTGGCAGGAGGCGATTCCGGTTGATTTTCTCGATTCAACTGAGCTCGCAACGCGCGGGGGACAATACAAAGCTCTGATCCTGCCGCTCCCCATGTACATGAGCGACGAACTGATGCGTGGGGTGAGCAGCTATGTGCAAAACGGCGGTACCCTGATCTCTGGTCCTTTTCCGGGTCGATTTTCCCACTACGGATTTGCCAGCCCCGGTGAGTTGCCGCGCGCGAGTTGCCTTCTATTCGGCGTCGAACATAAGGGGGTCATTACGCTATCCGACCGCGCCGCGCATCCATCACAAAACTCGCTGAAGCCGAAAGAAGCGCAACCATTGAAACTCATAGGGGTCGATGAGCTCTCTGGAATGGACGTTGAGCCCTCCTTATACCTGCACTATCTGACGCTCACCACTGCCAAAGCGGTCCTCCAGCAGGGCGGCGAGATCGTGGGCGCGCGCAATGGATTCGGGAAAGGGCGGGCATGGCTCATCGGCACTCTGTGGGGAGATTCCATTGGTAACGGCGGCGAAACTAACCAGAAATTGATGGTGACAATCCTTAAGGAGGCGGGCGTTGAGCCGGAGCGCGCGGGACATCTCATCAAACGCCGCCGGGAGTTACACAACAGAGCCGCTTGGTTTCTGTTCAATCCCATGCGCGAGGTGGTGGAGGAAACGGTGGCGCTCGAAAACTTCAAAAGCGCCGAGGATCTTTTAGGCTCCGCTCTAACAGTGGCGAACGGCTCGGTACACGTCCGGGTCGAACCGCTGGATTTCTGCTGTTTGTTGCTGTCCTAAGCGCAGGAGATGCCAGTTCTGAACTGCCATGTTAAAGACGAGGGAGCAGTTTGTGCCCGATGAACGTCGCGTCGTGATCGTCACCGGCGGTGCTTACGGAATTGGCCGCGCCATTGTTTCCCGTTTTGCTGACGCGGGCGATGCGGTGGTGATCGCCGACATCGATGGCGAGCGCGGGCAACAGGCCCAGCAAAACGTCGCTGGTGCAGTGTTTAAACAAACTGATGTACGCAGCGAGGAGCAACTGGCGGAACTGATCGAGTTTACAGTGCAGCGGTTTGGCGGCCTTGATGTTCTCTGCAACAACGCCGGTATTGAGCGCTACCGGAGGGCGGACGAGTACACATCCGCCGAATGGTCAGCGATTGTGAACACGAACTTTCGCGGCGCGTTTCTGGGGACCAAGTACGCCTTTCCTTATCTGCGGAAACGGAAAGGTTGTGTGGTGTTCATCTCCTCCGTGCAAGCCTTCGCTAGTGAAAAGAACATTGCGGTGTATGCGGGCACAAAAGCCGGACTGCTCGGACTGATGCGCGGCATGGCGCTGGATTTCGCACCAGCGGGTGTTCGCGTCAATGCCGTGTGTCCGGGAGCTACGCTCACCGGCATGATGGAAGCTGCTCTGAAGAGCGAAACAGATCCGGAAGGGGCGTTGCAGTCAGTAGCGGCCAAAATTCCGCTGGGACGGATTGGCATGCCCGAAGACATAGCCCATGCCGTTTACTTTCTAGCTTCGCCGCAGGCTTCTTACATCACGGGAGCGCATCTGACAGTGGATGGCGGACTGCTGGCGGGCTTAGCTTTATGAGCGGATGAGCACGGCCTTATCTGCTTCCGGTACAATCTGACGGTATTGCTATGCCATGGAATTTTGAAGGGAAGCAGGTCGTCGTAACCGGAGGCGCGAACGGCATAGGGCTTGCCGTAGCGAGAAATATCGCTGCCGCCGGAGGATCAGTGTGGATCTTCGATCTGCCGGATACGCATCCCTCCGAAGTGGCCCAGTCTATAGGCGCTCAGGCCTGTGTCACTGATGTCGCGGATCGCCGCTCCATCCAGGAAGCTTTTGCTCGCGTGCCGGACCCCTCGGTTGTAGTCGTGAACGCTGGAATTGCCCCTCTTCGGCCCTTTCTCGAAACTACGCCCGACCTTTGGAATCAAACGCTTTCGGTTAATTTAAGCGGCGCTTTTCACACGATGCAGATTGCAGCCGAGGGTATGAAGCGGCAAGGCGGCTCAATCGTACTGACCGCGTCCACAAATTCCTACGATGGCGAACCGGATCTTATTGCCTACAACGCCAGCAAAGCAGGCTTGCTTGGCCTGCTGCACACTGCGGCAAATGAGCTCGGTCCCTATGGGATTCGCGTTAATGCCGTCTGCCCCGGCCTCATCCGAACTCGTCTGAATGCAGCCAGCTTCTCGGATCAAAAAAGACTTGGGGAGTACTTCAAACACATACCGTTAGGTCGCGGAGGGGAGCCGGAAGAAGTCGCACAAGCGGTCCTGTTTCTGGCTTCCGATCTGGCCTCCTACATTACAGGAGCTACCCTTCCCGTAGATGGCGGCCAGATGGCATCAAAGTTTGGCACCTGGGGAAAAGAAGGTGACAGATTTGACGGGCAACGCTGGACTAGAAGCTGTTAGAGATTTGTGGGACAGAAGATGCGCCGCAAAGACCTTCGAGCTTGTTGTAAGCCTGTGCCAGAGTAGTTATTCCGGCAGCGCGGGCGCTGTATCGAAGATCTCGCGGGCGGCTGCGCCGCCCCGGCTCCGCTGCCAGTTATCCACCTCTTCCTCGCCTCTCATCCAGGGCGGCAGGCCCAAGAGAAAATGCCTGGACAGAGCCAACATAAACGGCTCATAGGTGGAACGTAGAGTCCTCAGCCGCTCCTCTGCGGAATCCGCCTCGCTGAATGTTAATCCCGATTCGGAAAGCTGGCGCTCCAG
>JAFAZU010000745.1 GCA_019239585.1 Acidobacteriaceae bacterium | reverse complement strand
CGGATAGGGGCGCAGACCGCTGTAGCCAACCATCTCGTAGCCTTCCTCGTAAGTCTTGCCGTTATATTGCGCAGCGGCCTTGATCTGGTAAGTTTCCGTTTTTACGGAATGGGGAGTGACCTGGAAGGCAACGGTTTCGTTTTCACCGTCTTCCGAGAAAGCGAAGGGGTATTCATTCGGAGCAGCCGTCCAGCCGTCCGGCAAGTGCAGTTTGAGCGTTCCCTTCGCGGTTCCTTTAATATTGCTGTGCAGGGTACAGGAGAACTCGAAGGATTTTGCCTC
The DNA here is from genome assembly GCA_019239585.1 of Acidobacteriaceae bacterium. GTDB lineage: Bacteria > Acidobacteriota > Terriglobia > Bryobacterales > Bryobacteraceae > Bog-105. The sequence continues at coordinate 1,881 of JAFAZU010000745.1, read as the reverse complement.
CAAGGGCATAGCGCCGGCAGCGGGAGAAACGGAAACCGAGAGGGCAGGGCCGACCAGTAGCGGGTTATCTACCAGGCCAATGCCTTCAATGCGGGTGTGAGTCTGCACAACCTTTCTGATGACCAGTTCTGTTCCACCATACGTAACGCGAGCGGTCGCTTCCAGCGGGTAAGGTGGGTAGGACAGATTACGATAACGGGCGTCGTTTAAGTCGTAATAGGGCTGTTCTTGGTTTGGGCGCGAAAAATAGGGCCGGGTAAGGGCAGCATCGTTGGGAACTGCAACAGTAAATTTAAGACGTAAATCCTTGCTAGGCGGAAGTTGGGGAGCGGGCGTTCCTTCGGCTTTAGTGGACCAGTTTTTACCGTCTGTTGCCTTTAGGTCCACGTTCTCGACGTTTACTGCTTCGGTGCCGGTGTTGAGCAGCGCAGTCTGTACGCCGAACGACTGACCTGGAATGGCAATCGTGAAGGTGGGGGATGTGCCTGCGAAAGGACCTGTCGATTCTTTGGCAGGCGCAACGGCGGCATCAAAGGTTATGCCGAGCGACAGGATGAGAGCTTTTTCAAACTGGCGCTCTTTCTCCTTCAGTTCAAAAAGAACATCGCCTTTACCGGGTTCCCCTAAGCCGCTTGCTTCTACCTGCTTGATGAGGGAACGGGTAAGGGCCAAACCTTTGGCCAAATCAGGGGCAATTTGCGAGGGGCTTTCCGGGCGGTAATGCTGATTGATACTGTCCGCTAATTCAGAGAGTTGGGAGAGCCCGGTCCTTAAAGACTCGGTGTTGCCTTTTGCCAGAGTGACAATGCCGGACAGAGAGATGTCGATGCCATCATAAAATGACTTTTCTTCGTCGGCAGTTTGAACGCGGGAGCCATAACGGTGATAGGTGACGGAAACGAAAGAGGGTAGAGGGAGCGTGCCGCCTCCGTTCTGGCTTTTCTGAAACCCCCAACCTTCACGGCCCATTTGCGCATAAGTCAGGCCAACGGGCGGGTCCAGAGTTCCTTCGGGAATCTTGACGTTGACCTTCGGCTTTTCGTTAATCCATGTTTGGTTTACATAGTCACGGAAGCGAATCGGGACGTACTTATCGGTGGCATAATCGTAAATCGTTCCCTCCTTAGTGGGCTGAAAGAAGGGGGTCCGTGCATAAACTTTCACGGGCGACCAGGGCCGCAAGCCCTCTGCAATCTGTTCGGGAAACCGGTTAGGATCGCCGGCGGCAAGAAATGCTTCCTGCGCCATTTGTCCGGAGACCTGGTGATTGCCGTGTCCGTCGGTGGGCGCTCCGATAAAAACGGAAGTGATGACGAGCGGGCGCGTCATGCGGATTACGCGCACAACATCGGAAAGTGTGCGGTCGTAGCCCCACTTGTCGAGAGCCTCCTCGCGGGTTTTGGAAAAGCCGTAGTCAATGGCGCGGCCCCAGTATTGATCGACTCCGTAATAGCGGTCCGCCGTCAAAAGCTCCTGAGTCCGAACAAGGGCCAACTCATCATATAAATCTCCGGACATGGCGTTCTGGCCTCCTTCGCCTCGCGTGAGGGTGAGCAGAGTTGCGCGTGCGCCTAAGCCTCGAGATTGCAAAGCTAGCATGCCGCCGTCCTCGTCATCTGGGTGGGCAGTCACCATGAGAATGCTGGCGCGAGTGCGGATTGCTGCCAGCCAGCGGGACAAACCAGCGGCGCCACGGTCGAGATATATGGGTTGGGAATTGGGGTCAGGATCTGTTGCGGCCCAGAGATTCAAGCAAACAGCAGAAAAAATAACGGAGAGGCTAATCAGACTCCAGATGAGTGCGGCCTTACGGTAACGAACCATAGTTGAGCGGACTGAGAAATATAGAGGCGCAACGTGGCAAAAATCCCACGCACGTTT
>JAFAZU010000611.1 GCA_019239585.1 Acidobacteriaceae bacterium | reverse complement strand
ACCGCCATTCTTCGTAATGCCGCCACGCCCGAAAAACACCAGATCGAAACCATGGCGGGCGGAATCGCGGTGATTGATTTCGACAACGACGGGCACCCTGACCTATTTCTGACCAACGGCGCGCCGCAACCCGGCTTGCGCAAAACCGGCCCGGACTGGTGGAACCGCCTTTACCGCAATCGCGGAGACGGCACCTTCGAGGACGTTACCGCAAAGTCCGGTTTGGGAGGCGAGGGGTTTTCTATCGGCGCTGCGGTAGCGGACTTCGACAACGATGGCTGGCCTGATCTCTTCGTAGCGGGTGTTGACCGTAATTTTCTCTACCGCAATCGCGGAGACGGCACATTTGAGGATGTCACAGAGCGTGCTCACGTTCCGCACAAGGGCTGGGCGGTGGGCGCTGCGTTCTTCGACGCCGACAATGACGGCTGGAATGATCTCCTGATAGTTAATTACGTCCTGTGGAACCCCGCCACGGAACCGCTCTGCGGCGATACGACAATAGGCGTACGCACCTACTGTCACCCGCGCTTTTACGAACCGCTTCCCAACATTCTCCTGCACAACAATCACGACGGAACGTTTTCGGATGTTTCCCAGGAATCCGGAATTGGCGCTTACCCTGGCAAGGGAATGGCCGTCGCCATTGGCGATTATGACAATGATGGTCGTATCGACTTCGTCGTCACGAACGACACAACGCCGAACTTTTTATTTCACAATGAAGGCAGGCTGAAGTTTCGTGAGGCGGGCTTGGACGCGGGTATCGCCTTCAATGAGGACGGGCGCGTGCTTTCCAGCATGGGCGTCGATTTCCGCGATATTGACAATGACGGCCGGGACGACATCTTCATCACTGCCCTTTCCAACGAAACTTATCCGCTTTACCGAAATACCGGCAACAGGGTCTTTAAAGACATCACATACGCAAGCCGGTTAGGCGCGCAAACCATGCAACTCACCGGCTGGGGAATCGGGATCTATGATTTCGATAACGACGGGACCAAGGATATTTTTACCGCTAACGGCGATGTCAACGACAACACGGAACGTTTTTCGAGCCGCGACTCGAAACAGCGCTGCACCGTGTTCCGGCAAAACGCTTCGAGATATTTTGAAGCGCAGGCGATAGGAGGACCTGCCTGGCATCGCGGCGCGGCATTTGCCGATTTTGACGGCGATGGAAAGATCGACGTGGCCGTCAGCCGTTTGCATATGCCTCCCGCAGTGTTTATCAACCACTCGGGCGCCGGCAATCATTGGGCGGCATTCTCGCTGGAAGGAACCCGCAGCAATCGTGACGGGATCGGCGCCCGCATTCATCTCGTAACACCCTCGGGAGAACAGTGGAATCATTGCACAACCGCCGTGGGCTACGCGAGCGCCAGCGAAAAAATTGTGCGCTTCGGTCTTGGAGGCAATGCGAACGTCACGCGCGTGGAGATTCAGTGGCCATCCGGTGCGAGGCAGACTATCAACAATCCAGCAATTGATCAGGTCGTCAAGGTGCAGGAGCCTGCGCAGCCTTGAGGTGCTGCTGCGCTTCGCCGGTTTTTCCGAGAAGCTGATCAATCTTTGCCGCTAATAAGTGCGCCTGCGTGGAACCGGGCTGTGCCCGCAGCGCCGTTTGGAGAAAAGGCAATGCAGGCAGGAGTTTTCCCCCCTCGAACAACACGCGTCCCATTTCCAGATTCGCCTCGAAATCATCAGGACTGATTTTGAGCGCCTCCCGGAGCGGCGCAACAGCTTCATCGGCTCGTCCTTGCCGAAACAGAAAAACCGCCCAACGCACCTTATACTGCGGGTTGGCCTCTGCCGCAGCAAATTTATATTCGCGCTCTGCGTCTTTCGCGCGTCCCAAAGCTTCCAGGCACTCGGCCATAGTTGATCTCGCCCGCGCCTGTGATTCCCCGGCCTCGATAGACTGCTTCAGCGGCCCTAAGGCATCCTCGAAACGATTGCTGTAGTAAAGCGCCCGACCCTGGTAGTAACATACATCCTTTAACGTCGGCTCCATGCGACAAGCCTCACCGAAATATTGAGCCGCCCGAGAGTAGTCCTTCGCCTGCGCCGCCCGCACACCGGCAGCTTTTGCCTCCATCGCCGGTGACCGGACCGGATTTTGCAAAAATAACAGGATAAAGAGCGCGGTACTCACAGGGAGCTGCGCTCAGTGTACCAGCCTGTCTTACCCGTAATTAGGCGGATCAGAATTGTGGGGTTCTGTTGCGAAATTTCGTTCTGGGGTGGCCCGGAGCCCTCTCGATTGCTCAGCATGCCCGTCGGTCGGACGTTTGGATTAAAGTAGAACTGCTACGTTTATTGGGAACGAAAACTGATCAACGTCAACTACAAAGTTCGGCCGGTCGGGTGCTTCTATTTACGTTGATCAGAAAACCCCGCAACAGAATCGCCCGTGTTTGTAGAAGCACTACCTCGCAAACCAGAAGGGCGGTTTGAAAAACCAGAGGCAGAGGAGCGTGGAACGGGGACGAACTCGCCTCCCCTCGGTAGGATAGGCTCCTTCCGCACACACGATCCGCCCCGGGGCAAAACACGTTATCTTCAATCTGTGGATCTGGGGGGCTTATCACTCTACGACTTACTGAAGCGCACCGTGCGGGCCAGCTGGCACGATGCGGTCTTTGGCCAGGGGAGCCGCCTGGCTTTCTACCACTTTCTCGCGATCTTTCCCACGCTGCTGCTCGTCTTCGCCGTGGCGAGTCGAGTGCCGCCCGGCGTTGTTCCGGTCCGTGACACGCTGCTCGCCTTGGCGCAGCAACTGTTGCCACGAGATGCGTTCTTTCTGCTCCGGGGCATTCTCAATGAGTTGCAGCAGCAGGCCCGGCCCGGGGTCACGATTGTGCCAGCCTTCGGCGGAGCAGTTTGGGCACTGGGCAATGGCTTGTGGGCGCTGATCGTCGGCCTAAATACGGCCTATGAGGTACAAGAACGTCGTCCGTGGTGGAAGCTCGCGCTCACGATGATGGGACTGACGCTCGCGTTGACGCTCGCTGGATCCTTGGCGCTCTGCCTTCTCGTGTTTGGAACCAAACTCGGCACTAACTCCTCGCCACACTCCTGGACTTTCGCTTCCGCCTTTCTGGCCGGACGGGTGCTGCCCTGGGCCCTTCTCTCAGCACTGTTACTGTTCTCCTTTGCGCTGCTGTATCGCTTTGCTCCGAACTTGCGAGACCATCGCTGGCGCTGGAGCACGCCCGGTGCTTGGCTGGCCCTCCTCGTCTGGATCGGGGGGACGCTGTTGGTCCGTTTCTATTTCGAGCACGTGAACAACTATCGCCGGAGTTATGGACCGTTGAACAGCGTCGTGATGCTCCTGTTGTGGCTCTATGTCGCAAATGCGGCCGTTCTACTGGGCGGCGAGATGAATTCGGAGATTGAGAAGGCCGGCGCGCAACATGACAGCAAGGTGGAGTCACCGATGTCCAAGGAACAAGAAGAGGGAGATCGCTCCGGATCCTAAGGGCCCGAGCAGGGAAGTGCGACGCAGCGGACCATAGGGGTTGAGTCGGAAAGCGAAGGTGAGCCCCTGCATCCTTGATGCCGTGTGATGACTTCCACACAAGAGCCAGGCTGTTCCGCCGTATCGGAAAATTTCCGAGAAACCGAGCACGCCGTTTCCTGGCGTCACACTCCTTGCCGTCAACTGCTCCACTGGACCGTGCCGCTTCTAAACCAGACCACAAAAGCTTGGCACGGCGAGTGTAGCTCTGCTATATCGGCCAGTGCGACCTTTCCGAACTCGGAGTTGTTCCCGCTGTGCCGTCTTCTCTTGTTGGATTTGCTTGATCAACCCGCATCCTGGTGAAGTTTGGCTCGCCGATTTGGGGCTTGCTGCCAAGACTCGTCCCGTTGTCGTAGTCTCACGCTATGATCCTGATGCGCCGCGCGCTTTGGTTTTATACCTGCCTTTGACAACCCAAAACAGAAGTGGAGGTATTGTACTCCGTTCGGACTTGGGGTTAGATTCTGTGTCTACACTATCCAGCCGAGCGCGACGAGTTGCAGGTCAATGTCGGCTTTCTTAGGACGAATGCTGATGGTTTCAAACTGCTCGGTGGCCGGATCAATTTTTGCCTGCAAAGACTTCAGTTCCTCCTCGAATTGATTTTGCATATCGGCAAGTTGTTGGGCAACTTGCCCACATTCTCTGCCGCTTGTTGGACGTCCTGCGACTCTTTCCACGAGCGCCCGGCGTGCCTGGCCACGGTAGCCGCTCTGTTAGCAGTTGTTGCGCTGATGGCCTTCTTTCCCAAGAAAGCGGATAACAAGCCGGCTCCCACGCTGAAAGCTGTTTGCAGCATGGCTTGTGTGCGTTGCGCTTGCTGCTGCCCGGCAGCGATTTCGGCCCGGCGCTTGCGCTCTTGAAGCGCAGCCAATTTGGAGGCGTACTTTTGCCGCACGATCTCGGCAAGGCGGTCCCGTTCTTCACGGGCTTTCTGCTGCAAACGGATGCGAAACTCTCTTTCCGGCTCGCCTGGATGCGAGCGCTCACGCAGAGCCGGGCTTTCAAAGAGCTCCAGCCTTTGAGTTTGCATTAACCATGTCACGAAAGCTCTGCTCCACGCCGCATAGTTTTTAGCTTTGGAAGCAGCTTCCGGCAGGCTTTCGAATTGAGCGTTATTAGCGGGCTCTTTTTCTAGCTCGTCCAGCAGAAAATCCGCCGGTTCGGCGTGTTCCCAATCGATGGGGTTTACGCCCTGGCAGAAGCGAGCGAGAATGACGATATTCTGCTCTTCATAAAGCCTTTGCTTGTCATTCACATAGTGGAGCTTGGCGCCGCATACAAGCATAGGCTTGTAAACAATCGTCCCCTGCCTAG
>JAFAZU010000536.1 GCA_019239585.1 Acidobacteriaceae bacterium | reverse complement strand
TGGTAAATGACCAAGCGCGCCGCTTTCCAGGATAAATCAACCAGACATGACGGACGCCAAAGGCAAGATACTCATCAATTTTAGGCTCTATTCGGCTGGCCCGATCTTCCGGCGATAAAATTTCGATTGGGTCGCGACCGGCATGTTTGTAGTTTACACTTCTTCAGACGAATAGGTCAGAGTTGCCCCCTTAACCAGGATAAATATTTTTCAGATCCCGCAATGATCGGAAGCGCGATGATCTCCGGCGTGTCGTAACTGTGAAGTTCCGTGATGCGGTCGCGAAGCCTAGGGTAGTGCGGCTCCGCTGATTTTATAAACAACAACCACTCCTCCGCGCTCTCGACTTTTCCCTCCCAACGGTAGATACTACAAATTGAGGGGAAAATGTTTGCGCAAGCGGCAAGTCGCTCTTCCACTAAAACGGTAGCGATCCGCTGAGCTTCCACAGCATTTGCACAGGTACAGCACACAATAAAATAGGTTGTCATGAAACATTCCCGAAATTCTATAGACCGATGGCCCGAAACAAGTTTATAAACATAAGTGAGGGGAAATTTTAGTTGTTACGAAGTGTTCTTCGGCCAATAGCTGCGGTCGCCGCTCTGGTAGGGCTGGCCGCGTACGCAACAATTACGTTGCGAGGACCCCAGGGATTAAGCGCCCTAGCGGAAAAACGCCACCAAATTAAGATGCTGGAAGAGGAGAACGCAAATCTCCTGCGTGATATCACAGCCAAGAAGCAGCGCATCGAGCGTCTCAAGAACGATACTAAGACGCAAGAATTAGAAATTCAAAAGCGGCTTGGACGGATTCACTCCGGCGATACGCAGTTTAAGATTTCGGAACCGCCTGCCTCGCCGTTTTCAGGATCAAACGCTTCGGGCGCTACCAAAGACTGGCAGTAGAAACAGCTATTGACACGCTGCATGATAGGGCTTTGCGCAGTACTTCCCCTACTGCTTCCGTCGTTGGGTCATCTCCTAAAAAAACGCGATGAGGAAGCCAGAAACTATCGCGCACCCGCGCTTCTGCGACGGGACACTCCATAACGCGGCAGCCGCCCTCGGAGTAAAGTAAATTTCGGTAAAGCGTGTGCGGATAGAAGGGCGTACATGGCACTCCTGCTGCGGCGAGAGCCGCCGTGAACTTATCACGGTTTCCTTTTGTAAGGCGACCTACCAGCAGATACCATGAATTTGCCGTTACAGCAGCGGGCTGCTCCTGCCAGATTACTTCTTCGACGCTGGAAAGCAACTTCTTAAGCAGCCTTACATTCGCGGTACGACGCTCGATTTGCCCCGGCAATCGTTCGAACTGAGCCAGGAGGATCGCTGCTTGAAAAGCAGTCAAGCGGAAGTTCGTGCCGAGTCGGACATGCTCGTAAAAACTTTGGCCCTTCACCCGGCCGCAGTTCGCTACCGAGCGCGCTGCTTCCGCAAATTTGTCATCGGAACTGACCAGCATACCGCCTTCACCCGAGCAAAGCACTTTGCCGTTCTGAAAGCTGAATGACCCGGCAATCCCAAAGCTCCCGGCCCGTTTACCATTCCATTCCGAGCCGTGAGCATGTGCGGCATCTTCGATTAAGTAAAGATTATGTTCACGGCAGACGGCTTCCAACGCTTCGATATCGCACATCGTTCCGCCGAAGTGAACGGCCATGACGGCCTTGGTTCTGGAAGTAATGGCTTCCCGCACACGTATGGGATCAAGATTGAAAGTGTTCTCGCGAAGATCAACAAAAACAGGAGTGGCTCCGCTCCGGGATACCGCTGTTGCCGTCGAAATGAATGAGATAGCGGGCACAATGACTTCATCCCCGTCTGTAATGCCCAAAACGTCCAAAGCTAGTTCGAGCGTAACGGTGCCGTTGAAGGCGCTAATACCGTAAGCGGCGTGCTGGTAAGCGGCAAAGCTTTGCTCAAACTCAGCGACAAAGGGGTGAAAGCCGCCCCATTGCGGGCTTTCGAGCACGGCCCGCAGCAGGTCGGCCTCGCTCTCGTCGGCTTGCGGCCAGGAAGGAATGTGCATGAAACTGCTTTCAGTGTAGAATCCTGCTCCGCATGTGAGAATGAGGGGGAATGACCGTTTACGAAGAACGCAGAGAAGAACTGGAACGGTATGAGTTCATGATGGGCCCGGAACGCGGCCGTTTAGCGGTCACTCTCGACTGCATCACCGATGCGCTGGTGCTGGTCGGGCAGCACGGGGTCTATTGCCAGAGCGCGCGGCAGATTGGCAAGCCTGCGATGGATGTTCAGATGATTACCAAGAGCTTGACCGATGCGAAAGAACTCATCAGCAGCGTGCTGGAAAAGTTGAAACAGGAGCATTAGGCCTAATCCGCTTTCAGCGGCGTGCCCGTAATCTTCACGTCCCGGAAATCGCCGGTTTCATCAAAAGAGCCGATTCCCACCTTTCCGCTGTTCAAACTCAGGTCCACAGCGTGCAAAGCAGGCACAGGGTGATTGTCCACTGTTACATTTACGGTTCCTGTTCTGCCGTCGTGAACTAGTTTGACGTGATACCAGCGGTTGTTTACAGGAAAGGCGGCTGGTCCCTCCTCCGAGCTGATCCGTACCCGCTCACCGCCGTAGACATGGAAAATCCCGTTATGGTGGGGTTGCTTATTAGCTGTGTCAGTGGAAAGGTGCGCGTAATCAAAGTGCGCCCCATCGCGATAGGCGAAAACGATCATGCACGAGCGACCCAAGGGCCGGATATCCCCTTCAACTGTGACCTGTTCGTAGTCCGGCGTCTCGGCCAGTGCAAACTGGATCGGACGCCTGGGACCGGGTAAAGGTTCGCGCCCGGTTTGCAAGCGGAGAATCGGGACGCCGTTCTCGTTTTGAATCTTCCAGTCAGACAGCTCGAAAACAGTCCATTGATAATCAAAAACCCGTAACGCACCCGCTGCGCCGAGAACGAACGCAGTCGCAAGGAGGATTTTGACGGCTTTCATCTCCATTTACAGATTCTGCAGAAACGGATTATGTTCCTTCTCCCTGCCAATCGTGGTGTTCGGGCCATGTCCGGGTATAACGATTGTGTTTTCCGGCAGGTGG
>JAFAZU010000516.1 GCA_019239585.1 Acidobacteriaceae bacterium | reverse complement strand
AGAAAGTTGGCGTCCAGTCATATATGGCCAGTCACTTTATTCGAAGTGATCTGATGTGTTTGTCAACGTGAGGGCGAAGATTACCGCCAGAGAGTTCGTGTGTACCGTGGTTTGCTGAAAGAAAAGATAGGATATGAGATGCATCTTCAAATTCATTTAAGGAACTGTATGAGGAATTTGTTACTCGGTTTTGGTCTTTTGATATCCCAAGTGCTGCCGGCAGGTGCCGCCTTGAAGGTAGGCGATAAAGCCCCAGACTTCTCCGCAGATGCCTCCCTGGCTGGGAAGCAGTTTAAGTTTTCGCTAGAGGATGCTCTCCGGAAAGGACCGGTTGTTGTCTACTTCTACCCCTCCGCTTTTACAAAGGGCTGCGATCTGGAAGCCCATACGTTTGCGCAGGAGAAAGACAAGTTCGATGCTGCTGGTACGACCATCATCGGCGTTTCTGCTGATGACATTACCAGACTCGATGCCTTTTCAGCAGATCCGAACTATTGTGCGGGCAAGTTCCCCGTGGCTTCGGATACAGAGCGCAAGATTGCGACTTCTTACAATTTGACGGCGAGTGGCAGCAAGCCTGGTATGAAGGACGTTCGCGGGGTTGACATCAATCACGATTTCATCGAACGCGTTACTTACGTCATTGGGAAGGATCACAAGATTGTCGCGACTCTGTCCTCCAAAGACGATAAACTTTCCCCGGACCAGCATGTTGAGAAGGCACTAGCCATTGTGCAGCAGATGGGATCGAAATAAATTCATCGATTGATACTGATTCGCTTTCAAGCAGACACCAATCGCTTCGCTCATGGCTCTGATCCTCATTAACTTGCCAATTTTCAATATAGTTGTTTGACTGCGAATTGGTATGAGAACGGGAATAGCAACAATTTTTCCGGGTTGCCGACCAACAAGACACGACTCGCAGGCACTGCGTGATTTCAGGTTGCTCTGAGTACTGGCTAAGCTGTCGGCAGGCCTGCTGCTGATACTACTACCGGAACCGAATGGATCGCTCTTTTTTGTCGCGCACTGAAAAACGCCATCCTTTCATTCAGTCGTGTTCTACGAGTGTTCTTCGAAACACATCAACTATCATCAGCGTATGGCCCCGAGTGTAATGAAAACTCGAGATCTACCCCGACCACCTTCTGCGCCCCGATTCAAATGTAAATTATGTGTGATTGCGGTTCCACTGCTGTGCAGTCTAACCGCGGCACAGCCCAGGGTGCCCCTGCAACCTTTTGTGCAAGAAGTGCGGCAGGTGGAGACCACGCTGGCCTATTTAGGGGAGCCGCTGCCGCCGAAGGACGAGAATGCCATCCATGCTCTTATCGCTAAAACCAACGAGGCAGAAGCGGTTTCGGGCCTCGAGCAAATTCTCGATAAATACACGCTCGCGATCGTCGAAATCAATCCGGAGAGCCGTGTCAAAGTGCGTCCGGGGCCCGCAAAACACGAGCTGGTCGAAGCCGGAACGCGCGTTTTCCTGGTGAAAGTGATTAACTTGGCCGGAGTGACTGCGCGGCTGCAGGCGAAAAGCCCGAACGCGCGGCCCGTTTACATTCAGTCGGACGGGAGCGCCGAGCCTCCGAAAGCAATTTCCTCCGCCGACCTCCGGGATCGGTGGATGAGCCTCGATCTTTATGACAAAGACCCCATGTCCGAGCGCCTTTCCGGCCTGCCGTTGGAATATCGAATTGTCGAAATCTACAGTCGTGATCGAGGACAACGTTCCGCCGAGATCAGTTTCGATGTCGGACAAGGCACTCAGGACATCGGCTTTCGCAACCAGATGGTCCTATTGTTTGACGCGCGTCCGGCCGTACCGCTGGAACTGCGGGTACGCGATGAGAATGGATCGCCCACCGTCGCTGCCTTCACGATCCGCGACCATTCGGGGCGCCTCTATCCGAGTCGATCAAAACGCTTGGCGCCCGATTTCTTTTTCCAGCCGCAGATCTACCGCAGCCATGGTGAAAAGATTCTCTTGCCCGAGGGCATTTATACCGTCACCTGCTCGATGGGGCCGGAATATGTTGCCCAGACCAAACAGGTCAGAGTCACGGCTGCAGGCCCAAATCAAGCCTCTTTCGCTATGCAGCGCTGGATCAATCCGGCAAAATACGACTGGTATTCGGGAGACCATCACGTGCATGCGGCCGGCTGCTCGCATTACCAGAACCCCACCGAAGGAGTCAGGCCCGAGGACATGGTGCGCCAGATCAAAGGCGAAAAGCTAAATGTCGGAGCCGTGCTGACGTGGGGTCCCTGCTATTACTATCAGAAGCAATTTTTCACCGGTAAAGACAACCCGCTCTCGGCGCGGGACCGGCTCATGCACTACGATCTGGAGGTTTCCGGCTTTCCCTCCAGTCACGCGGGGCATTTGGTGTTGCTCGGCCTCAAAGACCAGGACTATCCCCACTGCGTTCGCATTGAACAATGGCCTACTTGGGACCTGCCCATTTTGCGTTGGGGAAGATCGCAGGGGGCGCTGGTGGGCTTTGCACACTCCGGCTGGGGTCTGGAAGTGAAATCGCATGAGCTTCCCAACTATGAAATGCCGGGATTCGACGGCATCGGAGCTAACGAGTACATCGTGGACGTGACGTATCCCGATACCGTTGACTTCATCTCGGCTGCGGACACTCCTTACGTTTGGGAGCTCAACATTTGGTATCACACGCTCAATGTCGGCTTCCGCACGCGCATTTCGGGGGAGACCGACTTTCCTTGTATTACCGATGCACGGGTGGGTCAGGGACGAGTTTATGCCAAGATCGATGGCCCGCTCACCTACCCGGCCTGGCTGGACGCTCTGCGCGCCGGCCGCAGTTATGTGTCCGATGGACGAAGTCATTTGATGGACTTCAGCATTAACGGTGTGGAAGTCGGAACGCACGCGAGTGAAGTCAAGCTGGCGGAAGCTGAGACCGTTCACCTCCACATTAAGGCTTCCGCCTATCTGCCTGCTGCGGCCGACCCTGGCGGAAGCGGTGAGGAGCCCTCGTGGATGATTCCTCTGGGCAATGCGTGGACGAAACATGTGGTCAATATTGCTTCTTCCACGGATATTTATAATCGCCCCCTCGATACCGAGCCTTACTGGCATATCGAGCGAGCGCGTATTAAAGGCACGAGGCAAGTGCCTGTGGAACTCGTGATGAACGGGAAGTCCATTGCTCGCAGGGATATCGTTGCGGATGGGACGGTTCAGGATGTGGCCTTTGATGTGCCTGTCAAACGAAGCAGTTGGGTGGCAATGCGGATTCTTGGGTCCTCGCACAGCAATCCGATTTTTATTCTAGTGGCCGGAAAACCGATTCGCGCTTCCCGTCAGAGCGCTCAATGGTGCCTGGCTGCCGTAAACCAGTGCTGGACACAAAAGGCTGCGAAAATCTCGCAACGTGAACTGCCGGACGCGCACGCAGCTTATGATCATGCGCGCGCAGTTTACGCC
>JAFAZU010000496.1 GCA_019239585.1 Acidobacteriaceae bacterium | reverse complement strand
CACAGGGAATATTTGGACCGCGAAGCTGCCCACACGCTGACGGGATTCTGGCCCCCTTCGGCTGAACTTTACTTGATTGCTCCGTTCCAGCAGAGACCAACACGGAAATACGGGGTTCGCCGATGTTGGGAGTAGGGGTGAGGGCGACCAGAAAAGTGCGGTCGAGGAGGTTTTCAACCGGAGCAACCACGGAGAGTTTGGGAGTGATCTGTTGCTAGGCGCTCAATTGGAGGGCGGCGTAGCCGGGAACTAGTACGATAGGTGAAACAGAGTTCGGGGTGCGATGATGAGTGCCGGTGGAAACGAAAGCGCTACGCAGGACCAGGAGCGGCCGTTCGATCCGCTCCTCGGCGCAGTCATCTCCCGTTATCGACTAATTGAACCTTTAGGGGCCGGTGGCATGGGGATTGTCTATAAGGCGATAGATACCCGGCTGCATCGGATGGTGGCCCTCAAATTCTTGACCGAACCGCGAACCCATGAACCGGAAGCGCTGCAGCGTTTCGAACGGGAGGCGCGGGTGGCCTCAGCGCTCAGCCATCCCAATATTTGTGCTCTCTACGACATCGGTGAGCACGAACGCCGCCCTTTCCTGGTCTTAGAACTGCTCGAAGGCCAAACGCTTCAAAGGCGGATTCGGCTAGGCCCTCTGGCCATTGACGAAATTCTCGATTGCGGCATTCAGATTGCCGAAGCTTTGGATTCTGCCCACGAGAAAGGCATTATTCATCGAGATATCAAGCCGGCCAACATTTTTCTCACCACGCGCGGCCAGGCAAAGATTTTAGACTTCGGAGTCGCGAAACTCCACAATGGAGAGGACCGCAATCTTACGAATTCCGGATGTATCGTCGGCACGGTTGCGTACATGTCACCGGAGCAGGCGCGCGGCGAAGAGCTCGATGCGCGCGCCGACCTGTTCTCTCTTGGCGCGGTGCTCTATGAGGTGTCCACAGGCCAGCCGGCCTTTTCGGGAAGCACTTTTGCCCTAGTATCCGACGCACTTCTGTATCGAGATCTGGCCCTATCAGCGATCTTGCTCCGCACCTGCCGGCCAAGCTCGCTGAAGTGATTTTCCGCGCGCTTGAAAAAAGTCGCGAGCGGCGTTTCCCGAATGCCTTAGCTCTATTGGCAGCGTTGAAGAATTTGAAGCAGGACCTTCAATCGAGTCGGCAGGATACAGTTCGAGGTGTTGGAACGCCTGTAACATACTCTCCGGGCTTCACCGACTCGATTGCGGTTTTGCCGTTTGAGAATGTTGCGGGCGAGGCAAACACAGAGTACTTGAGTGAGGGCATTGCCGAGAGCATCATTAAAAGCCTTTCAAGGGTAACAACACTGCGCGTAGTTCCGCGCACTACGGCATTTCGATACAGGCGCCCTGGCCTTGATCCTGTTGAAGCCGGTAGGAGGCTTGGCGTTCGCGCCGTCCTGACGGGCAGGCTCATGGAGCGGGCCGGGCGGTTGATTATTGGGGCCGAATTGATCGACTGCACGGAGGGTTTGCAACTCTGGGGTGAGAAGTATGACCGAAATTTCGGTGATGTATTCGCAATAGAAGCGGACATGGCGCAGGAGATCGCCGGCAAGCTGCGCCTTCGACTCAGCCCTGACGAACAAAATCGTTTGACGAGGCGGCTCACCGAAAGTGTGGAAGCGTATAAACTCTACCTCAAAGCGATGTATCACGCGAGCAAGTGGACGCCTGAAGGCCTTCAGAAGGGTATAGAACTCTCTCGACAGGCGATCGAAGCGGACCCTGTCTATCCAGTGCCGTATGTCGGCTTGGGTTATATTTATCTCCTTTTGGGTTATTTCGGTTGGGTGCCCCCTCGTGAAGCTCTTCCCAGAGCCAAATCGGCGGCGCTGAAAGCGCTGGAGATTGAAGCAGATTATGCCAACGCTCATGTTTTGCTGGGAGTTGTGGCTCTTTTCTTCGATTGGGACTGGCGGCAATCTGAAAATTATCTGCGCACGGCACTGCGCTTAGCGCCAAACCACGCACCCTGTCACTGGGCTCTCGGCCATTGGTTGCTGGCCATGGAGCGATACGAAGATGCGATTGCAGCCATGAAGCAGGCGGCGCAACTCGATCCCTTATCTGCTCCGATGAGCTTAGGTCTGGGCTATGCTTGCTATTTTGCCCGTCAATATGATAAGTCTCTCGAAGCTTATCAAGCCACAATCGAATTGGAGCCGTCGTTTGTACCTGCATATATAGCCCTCCCTGTTCTCTACGCGCAAAAGGGCAGGTATCAGGAGGCGTTCGCGACGATTGATCGATTTCTTGGTCAGGATCAATTCAACGACTACAACCAGATCGCCCGCGCCCGTATTCTTGCGATGGCTGGACGGGTGGACGAAGCACGCGGCCTGATTTCGCAGTTGGGGGTAAGAAAAGGATACCCCTACATAAGGGCGTTCACATGCGCGGCCGTTTATTCCCTTCTCGGTGAACACGAGCAGGCTTTGGATCTCTTGGAGGAGTGCTATCAGGAACGCCTGAGCACTCTCACCTTTATCGCTGGTCAGCCAGAGTTCGATAGCCTTCACGGCCATCCTCGTTTTACGGACCTGCTCGGTCGTATAGGCCTTGCGAAAGCGGCAGGATTGTCTGGGTCAGCTCTTTCTCCTACGAGCGTAATTGCAACTCAATAACTGAAGGGAACTCGCGCCGCATTCACGGTGTCTGTTGTTAGTGAATGAGGTGAGTATGTTTGAACAGACCTTTGTTGAAACTGTAGGAGAAAATAAGAAGCCGGCCGCCGTTCTCTTTTCTTTGATGCTTCAAAGTGTCGTTATCTGCCTGCTCGCTCTGCTTCCCCTCTTGTACACAGAAATCCTGCCGGGAGCGCTGATAAAAACTCTCCTCGTTGCTCCAGCACCTCCGCGCGCAGTGGTTCCTGAGCCTCTGCCCCAGACTCGGCCCAAATCGCCGGCGCGGACATTTGACCCACGAAAGTTTTTCGCGCCCGTTGCTGTTCGGAAAGAGCTCCCCGCGTCGATCCAGACTACGCCCGTTCCAGAGATCGGAGTTGTAGGAAGTATAGGAGAGACAAATGGTTCGAATGTTTCCGGTGTGATCGGCCTCATCGGCTCCCTTCCTGAAGCGCCCGCTGCTCCTCCAGCAGTGCAATCGAAGGATAAACCGGCCCGTCAGCCGGTACGATTCGGGGGGCGCGTCGCGGAAGCCAATCTGATTCGGAAGGTATTGCCCATCTATCCGCCGCTCGCCCGTTCGACACGCGTTCAGGGCACAGTGGAGTTTACGGCACTGATTAGCAAAGAAGGCAACGTTGAAAATTTGCAATTGGTTCATGGACATCGTGTCCTTTCGGAAAAATGGCGTGTTTCGGTAAGCAGTAGCGGGTAGGCTGAGGGTATGTCTGCTGCTTTACCTGATGATCTCAGCCGTACGCGTGTGTTGTTTGAACAATGGCGCGCCACTCGTTCGAGTCTGCATGAAAAGATTCCCGAGCCACTGTGGCAAGCGGTCGTGGCTTTGCGCGACCGCTACCCGGTTTCGCAGCTATGTCGCGAGTTGCACTGGAGTGCCGGGGCACTACGAGCGCGTTTGCGCGAGGCGGATGTTCCTCCTGCTGCGATCACGACTCCGGAGTTTGTCCCGCTGCCTCTGGGAGCTTTAGGACTGCCGGTAGCGGACCGGTCACTCCAACCGACCGAGGCTCCCCTCCGCTTGGTTTGGGAACGGTCGGATGGCACTCGTTTGCAGTTGCTCTTGCCTGTTTCCTTGTGGAGCAGGGCCGAATCCCTCTGCCAAGCGTTCCTGCATCCATAATATGTTGCAGTTGGTGCCACAGCTACGGATTTTGCTGGCCGTCCAGCCGGCAGATTTTCGCAAAGGATTGGACTCGTTAACCGCTCTGTGCCGCGGCCCTTTGCAGCAGGACCCTTTCTCCGGGGCTTTATTCGTCTTCCGGAACCGGACGGGCACAGCCCTCAAGCTGGTTGTCTATGACGGGATTGGTTTCTGGTTGTGTGTGCGCCGCTTCTCTTCCGGCATGCTGGTGTGGTGGCCGGCGACGGACACACCTCTGCACTCACTGACCGCACCGCAACTGATGGTGCTGCTTTACCAGGGTCATCCGGAACAAGCCTGTTTTGCTCCGTCCTGGCGGGCGCTGGGCTGATCAGGTGCTGGCAACTCGCGCTTCATACGTCCAGGGCAGCCACTGCGCCGGGTCCTCCCGTACGGCGCGAGCGTTGTTTATTACTTGCACCAGATAATCAGCCGCCCGAATGCCGTTCGCCCGGCAGGTTTCGATCACACTCATCAGCAGGTCGCCGACCGCGGAGCCCTGTTCGGTCCGGAAAAACAGGGCATTCTTGCGGTGGAGCACCACCCGCTTCAGGGCCCGCTCGACGGCATTGGTGTCCAGGGGCGCATTCCCGAACCGGAGAAATTGGGTGAGGCCTTCCCAGTGGCGCTGCAGATACGCCAGCGCTTTTCCTAAAGCACTGTTGGGCTCTACGCGGCGTTGCGCAAACTGAATGTGGATCCAGTTCTGTAATCGCTCCAGCACCGGTGCCGAATGGAGTTGATGATATGCCCGTCTCTGCTCGGGTGTCATGCCGGTGGTTTGCGACTCATAGTGGTACACGGCGGCAAACTCCTCCCGCACGTGTTGGCACTCCTCTGGAAACATCTCCTCAATATCGGTAAACTGCCGCCGGGCATGCGCCAGACATTTGACCGGGATCACCGCAGAAGAATGGCTCCAGTTAGCGGCCAGCGCATCGCCGACCTGCAAGGGTGGGTCCTGCTCGGCCGAGCGCAGTTCCAGTAACTTGCCGACGTTTTCTCCGGCGTGCTGACGTCCGCTCACGTACAACACGATGGAGGGCTGTAATTCCCCTGCGCTGTGGGCGACAATGCCGGTGGTGTGTAAGCCGTGTCGCTGGCCGTCCGCAGCCCGTTGCTGGTTCGCCTGGTAGCAGGAGAGAATCTGCACCCGCGTGTCATCGCTGATTAGAACTCCGACCTGCGCGGCCAAGGTACGCAGATACAGGTACACCGGCAGGAGTACGTCGGCGACCGCTTCAGCCCGCTCCCACTGCACCGAAGCGGGCAAGGAAACGCCATACGCTTCCTGCATCTGAGCCAGCCGATGGAACGGCAGCCCGGCAGCATACTTGGCGATCACGATCGCGACATCGGCCGTGGCATCATATTTTTCCGCTGGCACGTCTTCCGGCAGCGGAGCTGGAAAGCGTTGCTGGCAGGCTGAGCACCGCAGCACCATCTGCTCATAACGGGTAGCTCCCACCAAAGGCTGGCCGGTGAAGCGAAGAAACACCGCCGGCGTGCGGATCGCATACAACCGACCGCCGCACGCACAACGATCTCCGGGCTGCCGATGCGGATCGTGGCAGGACACGCGCTGCGCCCCAGGAAAGTCGTCCACACTTCTCCGGCCATGACCCGGTCGCTTCGATTCCTGGGTTTCCTGTTCCGGGGTAGTGGTCTCAAGCAAGCCACTACCCAGCTCAGAGAGATCTTTTCCGGCTGCTGGAGGCGGTCCTGCTACCGGCGTTCCGCCCGAGGAGCCGAGTAACTGCTGCACCAGGCGCATCAGCAACTGACGATCGGGTTCCTCGAGTGCATCCTCCTGCAAATGAGCCAGCACTTGTGCCAACTCCAAGCGGCTGGTTGACAACGACACTCGGTACTGTTTGCTCATGGCGAGTGAATCGGTATTCGCTATCGTACTCCAAAATTACCGGTCC
>JAFAZU010000381.1 GCA_019239585.1 Acidobacteriaceae bacterium | reverse complement strand
CCTTCAGAGTACTGGGCCGGGTTCTCAAACGTGGCGCGGTCGATCACACGCTCGGGGTCAAAAATCGTCAGGTCGGCATCCGCGCCGATTCGGATACGGCCTTTGTTCTGTAGACCCAGCCGCTCGGCGGGTAGCAAAGTCATTTTTTGCACTGCTTCCATTAACGAAAGCGCGTGCTGTTCCCGTACATAGCGGCCCAGCACGCGGGCGTAGCACCCGGCTGCCCTGGGGTGACCTTTGCCGTTTTCGAGAATGCCGTCGCTTGCAATCATGACGACTGGATCTGACATGGCAAGCTTTACTATCTCTTCCGGAATGCTATGGATCGCTACCATGCCGCCCTGCCTGCGATAGCGCGCAAAGCTTTCCTCCGTAAGCCGCTCACCTGTGGCAGCCCACTGTAGATCGTGGTAAGTGATGCCGCCTTGGTGCTCCTGCCAGCCGGGATTAAACACTGCTGATGAAATGTCTGTCATGCCTGCCGTGTAGGAGTAAGCTTCGGTGGTGACATCAAGGCCGTGCTCTTTCGCCCCTCGAATCATATTCAGACTTAGTGGCGTTTCCCTGAGCGCCATGCTCGTGATGTGTACGATGTGCAGGGGCGCTCCGGTCGTGGCGGCGTCCGCCAAAACCTCTTGTAACGCGTCCATGACTCCGGGCTCGGCAGGTCCTCCATTACGCATATGAACGAAACAAGGCCGCTTGTAAGCCGCAGCTATTCGAAACACTTGGAGGATTTGCTCGCGCGTGACTTTGGGAACGTAAGCGATGCCGAGACCCACGCCGAGCGCCCCGTCGTCCAAACCTTCCTTGATGTGCGCCAGAATCTCGCGCTGCTCCCCCGGTGTGGGCGCACGCTTGACCGCTTCACCCCGAGGCAACAGGGTACCGGAGTCATGCAGGACTGCTATGCTCGCCGGGATGTGCCCACTGCTTGCGCCGAAGTTAATCAGCGCCTTACCTTCTCGCGCTGCATACCACGCCGGAACCGGCCACACGCCCACTTCCAGTTCGAGGGCGGTGGTCACGCCGTCGCGTGCCTTGAAGCGGTAGTTCTCCGGTGTCTGGCCGTGCGAGTGCAAATCAATAAAACCGGGTGCGACGACCAAGCCCTTGGCATCTATAACGGTTTTGCCGTGTAAAGGGTTGACTGAGATCGCCGCAATCCGGCCGTTTTGGATGCTGATACTACGAACGGCGTCCAGATTGGTTTCTGGGTCCAGCACACGCCCATTGATAATTGCTGTATCAAATTCCTGGCCAGCGGCACAGAAAGAAAGAATCGCCAGTAAAGCGACTTTTCGTTTGAGCATTCCGGGATGATAATACACCAGCTACCACACATAACTTGTGGCTCCCTTGTTCCGAGCGCATGAGCTAAGGACGGTACTAATCGTTGATGGATAACTGCAAGGGCTGCAGAGACTGCGGAAACCGGGCAACTGTTCCAGGATGCACTGGAAAGTTATAGTGTAACGGTTTGGTCACAGTGTCATGCCCCCTGAGACCTCGATACGCTGCCCGTTCACCCAACGGTTTTCATCGGATAATAGCGCCGCGATCATGGGTCCAATATCATCAGGTACTCCCGCGCGGCCCAGAGCGGTCATCTCCGCAACGCGCTTGTTGTATTCCGGGTTGTCGCGAACCATTCCACCACTAAAGTCCGTCTCAATCGCGCCCGGCGCGACCACATTGACTGTGATCCGGCGTGGTCCCAGTTCTCTCGCCAGATAACGCGTCAACACTTCTACGGCGCCCTTTGCTGCCCCATAGGCGGAAGTGCCGGGAATAGTGACCCGTGCCAAACCGGACGAGAGATTGAGGATTCGACCGCCGTCATTGAGCAACGGCAGCAGTTTCTGCGTCAGGAAGTAAACACCTTTGAAATGCACGTTGACGATGCCGTCAAATTCAGCTTCCGTCGTTTGCTCGAACGGCTTATGAAGGGAGTTGCCGGCGTTGTTCACAAGGTAGTCAAACCGATCCCGACCCCAGTCTTCTAAAGTCTTCCGCACTTCCGCCACGAATCCATCAAACGAGCGAATGTCACCCGTGTCGAGGCAGAACCCTGCCGCTTTGCTTCCCATCGCTTCTATTTCTCTGATGAGACTTTCCGCCTCTACCTGCTTCGAACGGTAGGTGAAAATGACGTCAACATCGCGCCGGGCAAGATTTACAGCGGTATTCCGACCAAGCCCACGACTTCCTCCCGTGAGGATGGCGATTTTGTCCTTCATACTTCCAACTGTTTTGTTTTCCATGCACTTGCTCCTTTTTGTTTTGCTGGTGCTAAGCCGTCGCGTACGTGCCTATTCCGCTTTCGAAGTAGCTCGGCTGATCGATATCCTGAATGAGCCCTGGTTGCTTCGGCTGCCAGCCCAGCAGTTCTCGCGTTCGCTGGCTCGAGGCCGCCAGATCGGCAGCTGCGAAAAGCGCGAACCAGCCGAAATGGTCCTGCGCTTCTTCAGGCGTTTTGCTCATCACGGGAACGTTCAAGCGTCGACCGATCACGCCCGCGATGTCTCGGAACGGCACCCCCTCATCCGCAACTCCGTGATACCGGGCCCCTGCGGAACCCTTCTCCAGCACCAGCCTGTAAAGATGAGCAGCATCCAATCGGTGCACGCCCGCCCAGCGGTTGCGCCCGTCGCCTACATAGACCGAGATGCCCTTCTCACGTGCCATGCCGATCAGGATCGGAACGAAAGCGTGATCGCCGTCGCCGTGCACCGAGGGAGGAAGCCGAACTGTCGACACGCGTACTCTACGTGCCGCCACCGAAGCGGCTGCCTCTTCCGATTTGCGCGGGAAGTTTGGAGCGTGCACATCCTCCTCGGTTGCAATGCCGTCTTCCCTAAGAAGCGCCATTCCGGAGGTGACAATCAAAGGGCGGTCAGAGCCAGCGAGTACAGAGCCGAGAGTCTCGATCGCGCGCTTGTCGATCTCACAAACCTCTTCGAATTTTGAGAAGTCGTGGACAAAGGCAGTGTGGATAACACCGTCCGACAGGGCCGCTCCGGTTCGCAGGCTTTCGAGGTCTTCGAGATCACCCCGATGGACCTGCGCGCCGGCGGCGGTTAAAGACTCGGCACCCGCATCCGAGCGAGCAAGACCAAGCACCTGATAACCGGCGTCGATTAGTTCTCTAACAACGGCGGAGCCGACGAAGCCCGTCGCTCCAGTGACGAAAATACGCATATTCTTTGCTCCTTCTACGGCCCGTTTGATTGCGCAACTCACAAAGTGAAGTTGACGAGCCATAACAATTTTGATAAAACGGAGAGTGTCTCCGAAATTGTAGATTAACGGAGAATGTCTCCGGTTGCAAGTATTTTTAATTTAAATGGCTGCCAAGCGTCCACAATCCCCTGAGCGCAAGCCGCGCGCCGATGCGCAACGCAATCGAGAACGCATTCTGGATGTGGCAAAACAGGCATTCACGCGATCTGGTGCAAACGCCAGCCTGGACGATATCGCGAAAGAGGCAGGCATTGGTCCGGGAACTTTATATCGCCACTTCCCCACGCGTGACGAACTTCTGGAGGCGGTCTATCGGACAGAGGTAGAAAAGCTGGCCGCCGCAGAGCGAAAATTCGCCGAAACCATGCCCCCGATGGAAGCCTTGCGAGCCTGGATGTTGTTATTCGTCGATTACATTGGGACGAAGAAGATCATAGCTCCCGCTCTGAGTGCCTTGGTCGGAGGCCCCGCGAAGGTGGTAGAAGCTTCCTACGCTCCGATCCACGAAGCTATGCAAGCACTCGTGAAGCGTGCGATTAAGAGCGGCAAACTACGTAAAGATATCGACTCCGTTGATTTACTTCGCGCTCTGGTCGGCGTCGCCTATCTGGAGTCTAGCCCTGATTGGCAACCAAGCGCCAAGCGGCTGGTGGATATCCTCATCGCCGGTTCACGGTCAATTAAATAGAAATCCGGCCGCGGGCTCGCCATCTTTAGTGTGCCGCACAAACTAAGCAATCGCTGCATTATTTTAACCAGCGGCTTCGAGCTGCTCGGCATCGACCGCGATCTCTTCAAGAGGTGGTTCGGAAAGTTCTTCAGCTATAGATAACCCGAAACGCTTGGCCACGTCGGAGGCGTAGCGGGCAAGATCCTGCCGCAAGCGCAACAAAGCCAGATCCTTTGCTTTTGCTTCCAGCATGACGTCAGTCTCTATGTCGGGATTGTCGCGGAAGAAGCTGATGAATTCGAAAGGCTGTACGAAGTCGGCGTGCCCGGTCCAGACAGGTTGCAGCAGCACCAATTCCTTTTTGCCGGTCTTTCGATTCTTGCGCTTTACTTCGCGCAGTTCCGTTCGCGGCGAAGAGTAGTGCATCTTCGGGCGCACGCCTTCCGGCCAGGTTTTTAGGAATGCCCGCAAGGTGCTTTGCAGCGGAAGGCATTGCGGATTCAAACACCAGAAGTGCTGAACATCGAAAATCAATCGCACGCCGGTTCTTTCGTGTATTGCCAGCACATCAGCGGCGCTGTAACGGATGTCATCGTTTTCAAGCACCAGTCGTCGCTTCACAGGCTCCGGCAGTAGGTTGTCCCAGGTGGCGCACCAGCGGTCAATGCCGCTTCGGTTATCGCCGTAAGAGCCGCCGACGTGGATCACCAGAACCGCTTCCGGGCCGAGCCCCATAGTGTCCAGCATTTCGGCCTGCACCACTAAATCCCAAACGCCCTTTTTGCACAATTCCGGGTCCGGGCTGTTCAGGATGACGAACTGTGAGGGATGAAAGGACAACCGCAGATCGAGGTCGCGCGCCCGCTTGCCGATGGCTTCCAGTTCCGTTTGACTTTCTTTGACTTGATTATGGAACTGCGGCATGTCCGGGTGCGTGGCATAAGGAGCCAGATCCGAGGACATGCGGTACATCGAGATTTTATGTTTCTCCAGGTAGTCGAAAACACGATGCAGGTATTCCAGAGAAACCTTCAAATGAGGGTTCGATTGCCAGCGTCGGGTGTCATTACTCTTGATTCCCTTCTCACCCAGAACGAGGACAGGAAATCCTAATCGCAAACTCATCTTATGAACGCTTCGTGCCTGCGGCCTTCCTTTTTGCGGCAGGGCTTGTTTTCGTCGCTTTTTTCCGGGCCTTCGCAGCGGCCGGCGTATTGCTGACAAATTGTTTGCCCCGCTTCGACCCTTCTGTTTTCTTCTTGTTTGTCGCTTTTTTCTGGGCAGGAGATAGTTGATCCCAAGCCTTTTCCGGCAAATAGCGGGTTGTGCCTCCTGCCCGCCGCGCTCGTTTACCGTCGGCGGTAGTCCACTTCTCGTCTTCCCACTGTTTCAGACCTTTTTGCGACTCGCTCCGGGGTTTTCTATAGCCTCCACCCTCTTTCTCATACTCCTGTGCAACGAGCTGAGCTTTACGGGCGCTCCACTGGCCGGGATTGCCGCCCTTATTGCCTGCCGTTACTTTTTTCTTGATGTGTTCCCGTAGCTCAGGCTTCGTGTAGGTATCGGGACTTGATTTCTTTGCCATGTTTATAACGATGCCCTCAAACGGTTGCTATCCTTAGTATTTGTTTCTCCGGTTCTGTAAGAGTTTTCGCCAGTGCTGCCTTCCCGTATTGATTGTTAGCACGATGGGGGGAGCAGCCGTTTCCTGGTGTGCATTCGCCGACCCTCCTTCCAAAACCCTGGTTGACATTCTGAGCGGTGAATTGAATCGCGAGTTTTCCTTTCTGAAGGCCAAAGCTGATCCCGCGCCGTACTACATGGCTTACGAGGTCGTGGAGCAACAAGGCCAATCTCTTTCCGCCACGTTGGGCGCACTGCTCCAGAATACCCGGAATCATGAGCGGGGCATTGATACAACCGTCAGGGTTGGCTCGCCCAGTTTTGACAACTACCATCCGTATAAGAGTCTGCCGATTCGCTTTACATCCTTTACGGCTTTGAGCCTGGATAACGACGCGAATCAGATTCGCAGAACTCTATGGTCCGAAACGGATCGCGTTTACCGGCTGGCTTCCCGCCGTTT
>JAFAZU010000357.1 GCA_019239585.1 Acidobacteriaceae bacterium | reverse complement strand
CCTTGACGTGGGTTTCCGTTCGTCCCGCGAAAGAGCCTGTGAAGGAAGCAGCCGAAAGTAGAACGTCATGCCCGGGCCTTGACCCGGGCATCTCCGTCTTCACGAGACCGTAGCGATCGCCGGGTCAAGGCCCGGCCATGACGATGTAGTTTGTTTCCGCATCCACCATTTCCACACAGGCTCGAAAGCAGGAAACCAGGCGAGTTATACCAGCCGTGCGGACCGATGACTCGCCTGTGACTTGGTGCGGCTCGGCTCGGTGTGATTCGCACTTCCTCCTGGAGCGGGGGAGATTGCGATGTCGGTGGTGATTACCCGATTGGATCTGTCGGCGGCTGAGCTGCGCCAAGCTGCGGCGCAAACGCAGGATGCGAAAGCGTCGCGGCGGATGCTGGCGATTGCCTTGGTACTGGATGGGTGGTGCCGTGAGGCGGCAGCCGAGGCTTGCGCCATGGACCGGCAAACCCTGCGCGATTGGGTGCACCGCTACAACGAATCGGGGCTGGAGGGTTTGAGCAATCGACCGCGGCGCAATGGCCCGCAGCCTCGATTGTCAGCCGCGCAGCGCGCCCAGGTGGCCGAATGGGTGGAGCAGGGTCCGGACCTTGAGCGGGATGGTGTGGTACGCTGGCGCTGCGTCGATCTGCAGCGGCGGATCATGCAGGCGTTTGACGTCTCTCTGCACGAACGCACGGTGGGCAAGCTTTTGCGCAAGCTGTCGTTCCGGCGGCTGTCGGTGCGTCCACAGCACCCGCACACCGTCCCCGAGGAGCAGGCGATTTTCAGGACGGCTTTGCGGATCTCATGACCGCCGCCCTGCCGCCCGAGGCGGCCGGCAAACCGGTGGAAATATGGTTCACCGATGAGGCGCGCGTCGGGCAGCAGGGGACCCTGACCCGGGTGTGGGCGAAACGTGGCACACGTCCCCGTGCGCCGCGCGACCGACGCTATGAATGGGCGTATCTGTTCGGTGCGATCTGCCCGGAGCGCTGTACCGGTGCGGCCATCATCATGCCAGAGGTAAATATCGAGGCCATGAACGAGCATCTGGCTGAAATCAGCCGGCGCGTCTCAGCCGGGGCGATTGCCGTACTGGTGCTGGATGGCGCCGGCTGGCACCGCTCGCCGCGACTCAAAGTGCCCGACAATATCGGGCTGCTTCCGTTGCCGCCCTATTCGCCTGAGCTAAATCCGGTGGAAAATGTCTGGGAGTTTCTGCGCGGCAATTGGCTCAGTCATCGCGTATGGGACACCTACGAAGCCATCCTCGATGCCTGTCAAGATGCGTGGAACAAGCTCATGCAATCGCCCGAGCGAATCGCTTCCTTAACCGTACGCCCTTGGGCAAAACCGGTCACCAAATAGGCCGGTTAGTATTACAATAGAACTGAACGACGCAGAACTCGGAAAACTCATTCGATATATGACACAGTATGGTTCAGGAGACTTCCAAGGCCGACTCCAGAGAGCGTTTCGACGCCCGGTTATGGATCTTCTTGCCGGCCGCCAAGTCTGATGCTGTCGGTTCGAGTCGTCGGAAGACCGTGATGACCCGAAACCGGTGATTGGTGCTCTTGACCATTCCGATCACTGCCTCGACAGCCCAGGCGTCCTTCCGATACATGGGAAGTACCTGGTCGAGCCATACAAGATGCGATCCGGGTGACATACGCTGTAACGCTTTCAGGACAGAGTTTCGCTTGACCATGGTGGTGCCGTATCGCTCGGCGTCCTCAATACTGTATGGCGGATCAGCGAGGATGAGATCATATCGTTGGACTGGTACCCGCTCCAACGTTTGCGCATCATCGACGTAGGTCGGGTGCAGCGAAGCGTTCACGTCCACGGTATCGCCCTGCAGGGCTGAGATATCGACCTTACCGGAGAAGAGATGGAGCACGTTGCGCTTATCCGGAAACAGAGAGCGCACCCGCCTCAGATAACCGGCCGGATATCCGCCGTAGTAGCCGGACTGAACGCGGTAGTCGTTCCCCATGATCCAGGTGCCCACCACGCGGCCGTCCTCGCTTAGAAAGAGGCTCCGTGGGAAGCGCGTTTCGCGCACGTAGTTCTCAATTCGATCTTCCCAGCGCATTGTAACTTGCCCGCGCATGCCCCAGCCCTCCCGTCCGGAGCAAACAGAATCACGCCGCGCCGTGACCGGCCAAGCAGTTTTTCAGCGTTCCGTATTCGAGGTCCAGACTGGTGAAATCCGAAGCGATCGAGAACCACAGGCAGCAGAGGCGCGTCCGGACAGGAACACGCGAATCTCCTCCGTCGTTCGGCCCTACGGACCGGTTGCAGCCACTCCCGCTATTCAATGTTGACGAAGCCAGGT
>JAFAZU010000242.1 GCA_019239585.1 Acidobacteriaceae bacterium | reverse complement strand
GGCCGCAAGTCCATGGGTGTGGAGCGTACGACTTTTGTGATTAACCCGGACGGCATCATCAAAAAAATCTTCCCAAAAGTGAAAGTAGAGGGTCATACAGATGAGGTATTAGCCGTTTTACAAGGGTAAAGCGGCCGCACGAATCAGGTGATGGGAAACGAAGGAGGGGGAAGCCGACGATTTCCCGCCCGGCCCATTCTGGGCGTGGGAGCTTTGATTTTTGACAACCAAAGTCGTATCCTTTTGGTCGAGCGCGGGAAACCCCCACTGGTCGGTTACTGGTCGCTTCCGGGCGGAGTGGTGGAAACGGGCGAACGCCTGGAAGATGCTCTGGCCCGCGAGGTTATGGAAGAAACCGGTTTGCGGGTTTCCGTGGACTCGATTGCCACAGTTTTCGAACGTATTATGCCCAATGACGCGGGTGTTTGCGAATATCATTATGTGCTGATTGATTTCTATTGCACGGTACACGGCGGCGAACTCCAGCCCGGCAGTGATTCCCGGCAGGCGGCCTGGCGAGACATTACGACTCTCGATAGCATCTTATTAACAGAAGGCACACGCGAAGTGATTCGGGCTTGCTGTACCCGTCCGCCAACTCATCCTTACGTGACTCGCCCGTAAATACCCCCTTTTTCATGGCTTTTAGCAGTACTGGACTTTTGCAATTCGAAGAACTGAAAGACCTTCTGGCGAGTTACGCCGGTAGCGAAGTCGGAAAAGAACTGGTGTTTCAGCTCCAACCTCACACCGGTCGAGATCTTCTCCAATCGGAGCTTGCCGAAGCCGGTGAGGCAATCAGCTATCTGCGTGAAGTTTCGGGTTCCCAGGAAGCGTCTCGCGGCGCTGCGGTTCGCCTCCGGTTCGATCAACTGCGCAACGTGGAACCCGCAGTTCGGGTCCTCCAAGTGGCCGGGGCGCGTCTGGACGGTCGTGAAATCCTCGATCTTTTTCATACGCTCTCGTTAGCGGGCGAGTATCGCGGCATTCTGCTCAACCTTCAGGAGCGATTCCCGCGCTTGGCGGCAAAGGGCGTTCGCTTGGCCGATCTCCGCCCTGTCGCTCGCCGCTGGAGTCGCGCATTTCTCCCGGACGGCAGCCTGGCCGATGAAGCCAGCGTGGCGCTGGGCCGCATCCGCCGTGATATCGAAAAACAACAGCGCAGCATTCGAGATTCGCTCGACCGCTTCCTGCGCGCTCACCGCTCCGACGGTACCTTGCAGGAGGAGTTCGTCACCATTCGGGAAGACCGCTATGTGGTTCCGATTGTGGCGGGCCATAAAGGGCGCGTTGACGGCGTCATTCACGGCTCCAGCGGTACCGGACGCACGCTCTTTGTGGAGCCGCTCGAAACGATTAGCCTGAATAACCAGCTTGTCCGCTTGCGCGAGGACGAGTTGCGCGAGATCGATCGCATCCTGGGCGAGATTACGGATTCCCTGCGCGAGCACAGCGCCGAAATTGCGGCAACGGCGGAAACACTGGCGCAACTCGATTGCATTTTCGCCAAAGGCGAATTTGCGCGGCACTACGACGCTGTGGTTCCCCGTTTTAGTCAAGAAGGGCGGCGTTTGTTTTTACGGGAAGCGCGACATCCGTTGCTCGAAACGGTGCTGCGGAAGGCAAAGCGGCCAATCATTCCGATCAGTTTTGAATTAACAGAAGATCGCCGATGCTTGCTGATCAGCGGTCCCAATACGGGCGGCAAAACGGTCACGATGAAAACAGCCGGTCTGCTGGCCCTAATGGCGCACGCGGCCATTCCGGTGCCGTGCGCCGAAGCGGAGTTCCCGCTGCTCCATGATGTTTTGGCTGATATCGGTGACAGTCAATCGATTGAACAAAGCCTGAGCAGTTTTTCCGGTCACCTGTTGCATGTCAAAGGCATGCTCGAACAGGTCACGCCCGATAGCCTGGTTTTGCTTGATGAGCTGGGACGCGCTACGGACCCTGAAGAGGGCGGGGCATTGGGCGTGGCCATTTTAGATGAGTTCCGCAAGTCCGGCGCATTTTGCCTGGCTTCTACTCACCTGCTGCCACTGAAGTTATATGGTGCGCGAACCCCGGGCGTTTTGAACGCTTCGATGGGATTTAATGAAGCGACGCTGCAGCCCACTTACGAATTGCGTCTCGGTACGCCGGGCAAGTCGGCTGGACTCGACATTGCGACACGGTTGGAAATGCCGGAAGCGATTCTCACGCATGCGCGCTCGGTCCTGCCCCGTTTGCAGGCTGATTTTCAGGATCTTTTGACCGAACTTCATAAGCAGGCGACGGAAAACGAGCGGCTAGGGCGTGAGATGGCCGAAGCGACGGAGTCTCTCAATCGCCGCCAGGCCGAACTGGAGCGTGACGCGATCCGCCAGGAGCAAAAGCGCCAACGCGAATGGAACGATAAGCGCGAGACCCTGATTGCCGACTTTGAAGCTCGCGCACAAATGGCAATTGAGCATTTAGGCGAGATTGCAGAAGAGCGAAAAGCTGCCGACCAGTCCCGGCGTCTTCTGTCCCAAACGCAACGCGAGTTCCGGGAAGAAGCGGCGCAAATTATGGCGCCGCCGCCGGAGATCGCAAAATCCGTGCCGCCGGAACAAATCGCCATTGAAGAAGGCTCGCGGGTCCGGCTCAAGGACATCCGGGAACCGGCAACGGTGCGTCGCATTCTAAAGAACGGCAACCTGGAAGTGGAGGCAGGTCTTCTACGGATGCAAGTACTGCGTGAAGATGTGGTGCAAGTGGTTGCGGAAAAACCCGAGCCGGCGAAGCTGCCGAAAAACGTTCGCGTCGAAGCGGGACCGCGCTGGAATATCTCCTATCGCGAGTTGAACTTGATTGGTCAGCGTGCGGAAGAAGCAGTAGACCAAGTCGACAAATTCCTGGATTCGGCTGCTCTGGCTTCCGTCAATCGCGTGCGTATCGTGCATGGTCATGGCTTAGGAATTTTGAAGCGCGCCGTCAGCGAGCACCTGCAATCCAATCC
>JAFAZU010000133.1 GCA_019239585.1 Acidobacteriaceae bacterium | reverse complement strand
CCTCACCGGAGTGGCTTTTGGTATGGCTCCTGCATGGCTGGCCGCGCGAGCGAATCCCATGGATGCACTGCGAGGGGCGGGCCGCTCCGTCGGCCTTACCAGCACTGCCCGAACGGGCTCACTGTCGCGAAAGGCGCTAGTTGTGTTCCAGGCTGCGCTCTCGCTGGTTTTGCTGTCGGCTTCCGGGCTGCTCACGGTCGTGCTGTACCGCTTGGAGCATCAGAACTTCGGAGTCGATCAGAACCACCGTCTGGTAGCGAGTGCCAATCCTCGTTCGGTCGGCTATCGCCCCGACCAACTCACGCCCTTGTACCGGCGCATTTACGAATCCTTGGCAAATATTCCCGGAGTTTCCGCCGTCGCTCTCTGCTCTTACGTGCCGCTCAGCAGCCATCCGTGGGGAGCTGACATCTGGATTGAGGGCCGTCCCTTACCAGGACCAAGGGATAACAACTTTGCTATCTTGGAGAGGGTCACAGCAGGGTACTTCGTCGCCATCGGGACTCCCATCGTCCGGGGACGCGACATTTCCGAGGGGGATACAGCAAGTTCCCCCCACGTGGCGGTGATCAACGAGGCATTTGCGCGCCACTTTTTCCCGCACGAAGATCCGATCGGAAAGCATTTCGGGCGCTGGGCCGGGGGAGCGGCCCAATACCAAATTGTAGGTATCGCGAAAGACGCTCATTATGTGACACTCGACTTGGGCAAGCCGCCTATACCGGGTATTTTTCTGCCTGAATCGCAACATGACTTTCGAGCGAATGCAGATGGGGGTGAGGTGAATCCGGGTACGCATTTTCTGAACGACATTGTTCTGGTGACCAGGCCAGGAGTAGCCCTTTCGAGCACTCAGGTGCGAAAAGCGCTGGCGTCGGTCGATCCCAATCTGCCGATTCTCTCAGTTCAAACTTTGACTGAGCGAATTGGGGGACATTTCGTGCAGCAACAGCTGTTAGCAAGCTTGACGTCGTGTTTCGGGCTTTTGTCGCTGGTCTTAGCCTCGATTGGGTTGTATGGCGTGACGGCCTATAACGCCACGCAGCGCACCAACGAGATGGGCGTGCGCATGGCCCTGGGCGCGACGCGCCGGGAGGTGATCGCGCTGGTGCTGCGGGGAGCGTTCGGGCTGGTTATGGTGGGACTGCTCTTGGGATGGCCGCTGACCTTGGCAGCGGAGCGATTCCTAGGCAGTCAGCTTTACGGCATGAAGCCATACAATCTCGTTGTGATCTCGGTGGCCACGATTACGCTCGGGGTGTCGGCGTTGTTTGCGTCGTTGATCCCGGCGCTGCGAGCCGGTTCGATTTCGCCGATGGAAGCGTTGCGGTCAGAGTAAAAGGAGTGGATCTTCGCCGTAACTATCTATATGGTCCGCAAGCGCACTGGTCAAAATCTCTACTCCATCGTCGATCCGTTACCACGAAGCAGAAACCGATGGAAAACCCAGTAAGTATCGTCCGTTTCAAAGACGTCAAGCAGGGCAGGAGGAAGATCATGGTGTGGTCACAAATTGTTCTTATACCGAGCCCATTGCGGTGTAGAAAATACACCAAGTGTTATCTCGCATTTTCGATTGCGGCTTGCTCGCTGGCTACTCTTCCGCATGTAGCTGCGCAGACTTATTCGGCCCCGCCACCGATTGAGACTCTCGATCTGAACACGATTGAGCGCATACGAGAAGAAGGGTTGATGCATTCCCATGTGATACAGTGCGCGAGTGAGCTAGCTGACGGCATAGGACCGCGGCTGACTGGCTCTCCCGGTTTCGAGCAGGGTACGCAGTGGTGCCTCAAACAACTGCGCTCAATGGGAGTCGCAGACGCCCGGAAAGAAAGATATTTCAATGCGAATGCCGGGGGTGGACAAGTTTTGGGGATCTACGCCGAGAATATTCTTGCCGCCGCTGCCGTTTTTCGGCAATGGATAGAGCCAGTGCGGGATTTAGGGTTTGAAAAGATCTCGCTGCTTCCCAGGCGAGGGATTAATAGTGTTCGATTTGACGAAGCGGGGCTCCCGGGTTTTCAATTGATGCAGGATTTGCTGGATTATGACAGCCGCAGCCATCACACCAACCTGGATGCATATGAGCGGCTGTAGGAACCCGACCTGAAGCAGGCCGTGACGATCATGGCAATTTTCTTGTTTAATGCGGCACAGCGTGACGCGATGATTCCGAGAAAACTCGTTGCGGAGGTGTCGAGAGAGAAACCCGCGCCTTGAATCTGAGTACGTGCATTTTGAGGAAACATGTTGTTCGGAAATCAAGGTTCTGATTGCCGTGGCGCTATGTTTTGCTCGCCACGAGTTATGTGACGGGGATTTCAGCCGGAACGTCTGAGCACGTTGTGAGGCCATATGACCGGGTAGTAGCCACAGGACGTCACGTTCACAAACCAAAGTTTCGTTGCGAAGTTTAAGCAATAATTAGCCTTACTGGTCGGCTGCTTCCTCCGCCCAGTGTTCCGGCCCAAGCTAGGCGTTTGCATCGCTTGTGATCCAGGAATAACGCTGCAGATCGTCCCGCCGACTCCAGCCAAGGTGCTGCCAAAACTGCTGTGCTGCCTTATTGTCGACCAGCACATCTAAATGAACTTTCTCGATGCCCAGTTGTTGGAGTTTTGCCAAACAATGTTGGACTAGTTGCCGTCCAATCCCACTCCTTCGATATGTTGCGTCCACGGCTAAGTGCTGCAGATAGCCCCGCCGTCCATCGTGACCACACAGGACGCAGCCGACGAGCTGAGCTCCACAGCGAGCCACAAAACTCAGGCCCGGATTCCTCGCCAGATAGCGCTCGACCGCCGGGCGAGCATCGGCCGTGCGCCAAGTCACACCGGGTGTCGCTCTTAAGAGCGATTACAGCGTCGGCATGGGGCGGCCATTCTGTTTTCCGTTTAATTGTGAGGGCTCTTGGGAAAGGTTCCAGGTATTCAACAGAAGGCGCTGAGCTTCTTCGCCCGAGCCTTCCAGAAATCGCGTGCCAAAACCGTCTGGGTTCTGCGTGCCGCAAAATGTGGAAGGTGCGGTGGTAGCCAGAGAAATTTTTGATCCTGCTGCGTGGGCTTGCCCAATTAAGTCTTGCTGGCCCTTGATCAGCCCGTCAGTCGGCACGCAACTATCCCGCAGGTTGTTCGCTCCCAAATACTCAATCACAGCAGAAACGCCTGGAAGTCCGAGCACATCGCGCTTGAACCGATGAAGACCGGTTGTCGGCCCGTTGCCCAGCAGGGTGGTTCCTGCGATGCCCACACTGGCAATTGTGACATCATAGCGTCCGGCAGCGTGCAGTGCGGCCGCGAGTTGCTCCGGGTACGTCATATGTTGATCCAGGCCGGAAGGGTATCCATCAGTCGTCGGAGATCACAGCTCTCATTGGATGAATAAGTGGGGAGTGTGGGAATAAAGTAGCCTGGTTCAAGCTCTTAAACCATATGCATCCTTTCTTTTCAGCTCATTCCATCTGGAAAGCGTCAGCGTTCTTTCTGTTCCTGGCAGGGACGGCCGGCGCTGGAGTTCGTCCGGTTCAGGACTGTCTTGCCGAACAAAACGCTTTGTTTCGCCGTCAGCAGCAGGCCGACCTGGACGCCTCACCCGAGGCGCAAACGGAACGTGGCGATTACCGGCATAATGCCGAACTCGATGACCGTTCCCTAACAGCGATTAAAAAACAAAATAATGTGGACCAGTTGTTCCGAAGACAACTTGCGGCCATTTCTACGGACGGATTTCCCGAAGAGGATCGCCTCTCTCACGATCTGCTTTTATACGATCTGGACGAACGCATAGCGGATTACGAGTGGAAAGAATATGAAATGCCCCTGACCCAGATAGATGGCATCCACACAAGGCTTGCCCGTCTGCC
>JAFAZU010000116.1 GCA_019239585.1 Acidobacteriaceae bacterium | reverse complement strand
GCCCTATTTGTTAACTGGTCCGGCATGATCTAAATTTGCGCTGGGCAGGCGGAGGGTGTCCTGCGTACTTCCGAATCGAGGCTTGGCATGACCGGAATTTTAAAAGGATGAAAGCCTTTCTACAATAAGGAGGGCATCGCCTGAGGGAGAATCGTTTGACTCTATCGCGTGTCATCGCGTTTTTCATTGCAGCTTTGGGAGCGATCTTTGGCTCCCTTCTGCATGCCGACGAACTGCCAGCCATCAAGAATGAGAATGGCTGGGCACAGTTGATCATTCATGGCAAACCATTTCTCATTCTGGGCGGGGAATTGGGAAACTCTTCCGCAGGTACCGCCGCTCAGGCCGATAGCATTCTCCCTAAGCTGGCGGGGATGCATTTCAATACAGTGTTGATGCCTGTCGCGTGGCAGCAAATCGAACCGGAAGAAGGCCACTTCGACTTCTCCCTCCTGGATCACTGGATGGCTGTGGCGCGACAGCAGCATCTTCACTTGGTGCTGCTCTGGTTCGGAAGCTGGAAAAATGCATTCTCCAACTATGCGCCCGAGTGGGTCCGATCCAACACGCGACGATTTCCACGGTCACTTTCTGCCGAGGGCTTGCCGTTGGAGATCCTCTCCATGCTTGGTGAGGAGACCCTTCGTTGTGATGCCCGGGCGTTTTCCTCTTTGATGCGTCACGCCCGGGAGACGGATGCGGACCAGCAAACCGTTCTGATGGTCCAGGTAGAAAACGAAATGGGCTACTTGGGACGCGGCGGACGGGATCGCTCCCCTGTCGCCAACCAGCTCTTCAGAGCTAATGTGCCAGCCGAGTTGAGGCACGGTCTTGAGGCGCGTCGCTTACAGATGTCACCGGAACTGGCCGCCCATTTCCACTCAGCGGGCCGAACTTGGCAGGAGATGTTTGGCGAAGCGGCGAACGAGGTCTTCATGGCCTGGCACTATGCTCGGTTCGTCAACCAAGTGGCTCAAGCAGGGAAGAAGGAGTATGCTCTGCCAATGTACGTCAACGCGCAGCTTCCCTCTCCGTTTGAGCAAGCGGGCGAATATCCCAGCGGTGGACCTCATCCTTACTATCTGGAGGTCTACCGCATCGGAGCACCTTCGATTGACTTCTACTCGCCCGACATCTACTGGCCCAATTTCGAGTACTGGGTCCAGCGATACCAAATGGCTGGTAATCCCATCTTCATTCCGGAAGCACGTCTTGACTCTAGTCCCTACAACGCACTCTATGCTTACGGGGAAGCAAAGGGGTTCGGGTTTTCGCCCTTCGGGGTTGACTCGCTGGGGTCGTCTGAAGCGTCGCCTGGGCCTCAGCCCGGCATGGCGGACGTGTACAACACTCTCAATCAATTCAGCACCATCCTCTTGGAGGCACAGGCAAGAAACCACACCCGTGCCTTAGTGCTGCATGCCTCCAGTCCGCGTCCCAGCCAGACGGTTTCTTTAGGAGGGTATCTGTTTCAAGCCAGTCTGGCGCGATCCTGGCCAGCCCGAACTCTGTTGACCAATGACGGCGCCATGCTGGTCATCGAAGGGAAATCCAATGAATTTTATGTTGTAGGCAGCGGCCTTACGGTGGATTTCTTCCGTGATCCGGATACGGATGATCGGCTGGCAGGAATCACAAGAATCGAGCAAATCTCCGTCAAGGATGGCCATTGGGAGACGGATCGAGAACTGACCGGGGACCAAACCAATCAAGGCCGCCAGTTGCTGATGTCCGCACACGAACTGCACGTTTATCGTGTCACGCTGTATTGTTACAAAAAGCCTGCTGTGCAGTAACCAGCCGTTTTAAACCCCATTTGAATTGGATGGGCCAGAGCGAAAGACCGTTGTCCCTGATTGTTGTCCGATAATATCTTTGTTCGAGAGTCAAATATGAGTTTTGTCATACGCTCGAAGCCGGCACGGTCGAGGGTTGTCGTCCTCGGCGCTTTTGCGCTCCTCGTTTGTCAGCTGGCCACGGGACAACAATCGCCTGCGATGAACTGGACCACGGAACAGGACCATCAGAACATGATGGATCAACTAGGTATTCAAGCCCTCCGTCCGGGACCGAGCGGGAATGAGAAGGACCCCCATCACGCCAACTATGATGAGGCAAAGGCTAATCCTTACGGAGATCTTCCCGATGCACTCACCTTGAAGAACGGGCAGAAGGTCACAACAGCAGAACAGTGGTGGAAGCAGCGACGGCCCGAAATTGTTGAAGACTTCGAGCGCGAGGTGGTCGGCCGTATCCCGCCTCATGTGCCTCCCGTGGCCTGGACAGTGAAGAGTACAACCGATTCGAAAGCAGGTGTTTTTCCTGTTGTTGAAAAACAACTGATCGGACACGTGGACAACTCGGCGTACCCGTCGATCCAAGTCAATATTGAGATGACGCTGGTCACACCGGGAAATGCGAAAGGTCCCGTGCCCGTGATGATTATGTTCAGCAGCGCGTTTTTGCGCCAGTTTCTTGCCAGCCATCCGGAATTGAAGAAAATGCTGGGAAGTGATCCGCCAGCAACAGAACAACTCATCGCCGGAGGATGGGGCTATGCACTTCTCGATACCAGCAGTATTCAAGCGGATAACGGCGCAGGCCTGACGAAAGGAATCATTGGCCTCACAAACAAGGGGCAGCCTCGAAAGCCGGAAGACTGGGGCGCCTTGCGGGCCTGGGGTTGGGGCGCCTCGCGTGCGCTCGACTACCTGCAAATGGACAAAAGCGTGGATGCCAAGCG
>JAFAZU010000114.1 GCA_019239585.1 Acidobacteriaceae bacterium | reverse complement strand
AGGATCATCACTCGAATCGTGGACGGGATAAAATCCTAGACGGCGTGCCGTATCTGTGCAGCAGACGATCAAAAAGGCAACGGTAAAAGGTATCGTCGATGCCGTGCTTTATCTGGCTCAGGCGTGTCATGTGAGCGGAGAGATTCTCTACGTGGATGGCACCGCACCGGCTCGTCCTTGGTAAGGTGGAACGATATTGAATTGCCTTGCAGGTACGCATGCCCCAATTACTTTCACTAAATGTCGGCCTTCCGCGCGACGTGACATGGAACAGCAAAACCGTCCGTACCGCGATCTGGAAAAGTTCAGTTGACGGACGGCGAATGGTGCGCAAGCTCAATATCGATGGTGATGCGCAAGCCGATCTCGCCGGTCACGGTGGGGAGCAGCGCGCCGTATTCGTCTACCAAATGGATTCTTACCATTACTGGGAGCGCTTTTTGGGCCGCAACGATTTTGCTTTCGGCCAGTTCGGAGAAAATTTCACGGTTGAAGGACTCCCTGATAGCGAGGTCTGCATTGGCGATCGCTACCGCATTGGTGGCGCGATATTCGAAGTGACACAGCCGCGCGTAACGTGCTACCGCGTCGGCATCCGTATGAATGAACCTCGCATGGCGGCGCTTCTCGTGGCACATCGAAGACCAGGATTTTACTTTCGCGTGTTGCAGGAGGGAGAAGTTGGTGCAGGGGACGACATTCTAAAAATTACTGACGGTCCAGAGCAAACCAGTGTGGCCAAGGTTGACGCCCTGCTGTATTTGCCCGGACATTCTCGCGAACAATTGGAACGAGCGCTGCGGATTCCCGCACTTAGCAAGGGCTGGCAGAGTTCGTTCCAAGCAATGCTCCAACAAGACTTGAGCTCCAAAACTACGGCGGGGAATCCAGGACTCGCAACTGAGGAGCAGGCTCCGGCGTGGCCCGGCTTTCGACAGATGCGAGTCGCGAAGATTAATAAGGAAAGCGATAGCGTAACTTCCCTCGTTCTGTCGCCAATCGATGGGCAGCGTCTTGCTCTCTTCCAGGCTGGTCAGTTTGTTGTCTTGCGCTTGCATCTCGACCCGGACAAACCGCCGGTTCTTCGCAGCTATTCGCTGTCTGATCTGCCGGCAGCCGACCATTTCCGCATCAGCGTCAAAAATGAATTGAATGGGGTTGGAAGTTCATTTCTGTGTAACCGTACGCGCGAAGGCGATGTATTGGATGTTAGTGCGCCGCGTGGAAGCTTCACTCTGCTTCCCAGCCAGACTCCAGTGGTTCTCCTGAGCGCTGGAGTGGGGGCAACACCCGTGATGTCGATGCTGCACACACTTGCTGCTGAAAGATCGCAACGAGAGATCTGGTGGATCTATGGAGCGCGCAATCGCGGCGACCATCCATTTGCGGAAGAATCGCGTTCGTTACTGAAACAGCTCTCTCGCGGACGAGGATACATCGTGTACAGCAGGCCCGCTGCCATTGACCGCATCGGCACAGACTTCGATGCCCCCGGGCACATCGACGTAGCTTTGCTGGAGAGAATTGGCGTGTCACAGGGTTGCGAATTCTATCTGTGTGGCCCAGCTTCGTTCTTGCAGAATATGCGCGATGGGCTGCGAAACTGGGGTGTGCTTGCCGGGAATGTGCACACGGAAATCTTCGGTTCTCTCGAGGCTGTAACCCCTGGTATGGCGCAAGTTGATCACACGCCTCACCTGCCACAAGGGCCACCCGGATCTGGCCCCCCTGTCTCCTTCGCGCGTAGCGGGATTACCGCCGCTTGGGATCCGAAATTCGCGAGCTTGCTAGAACTGGCCGAAGCGTGCGACGTTCCGGTCAGATGGTCATGCCGGACTGGAGTCTGTCACACCTGCATGACTGGTCTGATTGCCGGATCGATCGCTTATCAGCCGGAGCCGCTGGAGAGGCCCGCTCCCGGGAACGTGCTCGTATGCTGTTCCCAGCCCAACACGGATGTCACTCTGGACCTTTGAGAAGGGGGAGGAATTCAATGCGTTCTGATATTGTGCCCGGAGGCATTTTCCCCGACTACGAACTGCCCGATCACACGGGCAAAGTACGCAAGCTCAGCGAGCTACAGGGCGACGATCCGCTCATCCTGACGCTCGCGCGCGGCCACTACTGTCCCAAAGAGCACCAGCAGCATTTGGAACTCGCCGCCTTCTACCCGAAGATCGCGGTGGCGTACACTCAGATCGCCACGATTGCCACCGACGATCACCATACTCTGCAGGAATTCCGCGCGTCGGTTGGTGCCCAGTGGACCTTCCTTTCGGACCCCGACCGAACGGTTCAGAAAGATCTCGACATTCAGGAGTACACCGACCCCGAGCACAACCCGATGATCCCGCATACGCTCGTGCTCAAGCCGGGCCTTGTGATCTACCGCATCTATAACGGCTACTGGTTCTGGGGCCGTCCGTCGGTCGTCGATCTTTGGCACGATCTGCGTACCGTGACGAGCGAAATCCGCCCAGACTGGGATCTGAGCACCCCTGGACTCCGCGAGGCGTGGAATGCGGGTGACCTCTCGCGTTTTCACGGATGGAACAAGCATGCCCGTGTGGAAACGCCCCCGATTGCACAGAAGAAATAGCAGCCATCAAGCGTGAGGTAACAATTAAATCTGAGGAGATCTTATGATGTTCCCGCAACTCGCCCGCTTCACCGATCTCGGCCTGCTCCTGCTTCGACTGATGGTGGGCCTCGTTTTCGTCACCAGCGGCTACAGCCATCTGAAGGATCCGGAGGCGCGCTCGAAGAGCA
>JAFAZU010000711.1 GCA_019239585.1 Acidobacteriaceae bacterium | reverse complement strand
TTGGCGTCAACTACATGGCCGCGTGGTGCGGCATCGAAATCGCCGGCCTTCGGGCAGGCGAGACCCTCCTGTTGATCGGCGCCGGGGGCGGCGTCGGTAGCGCCGCGGCCCAGATCGCGCACCGCCTCGGCGCTCGGGTGATCGGGGCTGACAGGCACGTGCCGCGCGCGGACGCGCCGATATCCACCATTGCAGAAAAGCTGATCGTCGGCGCGAAGGATTTGCCGGGTGAGATCCGTTCCGTCACCGGCGGCAAGGGCGCGGATGTCGTGTTCGACTGCGTGGGCGGTGTGATGTTCCGGAGCGCCGTGAACAGCCTTGCTCTGGGCGGACGATTGATCGAGATCGCCGCGACGGGTCAGCGGGAGGTGAGTTTCGATGTTGCGGATTTCTATCACAACGAAAGTCGGCTCTTCGGCGTCGACACGCTGAAGCGGGATCTCACGGCGTCCGCGGAAGTGCTCGATGCATTGAAGCCGGGCTTCGACGCCAAGGAGTATCGCGCCGCACCGATTGCCGCGACTTACGGGCTCGACCAAGCAAGCGACGCCTACAGCAAAGTCGCAAGCGGCGTCCCGGGCCGCGTGGTGCTGCGGCCGCAGGAATGAGGTGGCGAGCGAGCCGCAATCGTAGTGAGCCG
The DNA here is from genome assembly GCA_019239585.1 of Acidobacteriaceae bacterium. Lineage (GTDB taxonomy): Bacteria > Acidobacteriota > Terriglobia > Bryobacterales > Bryobacteraceae > Bog-105. The sequence continues at coordinate 1,972 of JAFAZU010000711.1, read as the reverse complement.
CAATCGTAGTGAGCCGCAATCGTAGTGAGCCTCCCGGTTGACCGGGAAAGGGCGTCCCTATAGGCCAAGGCGCAAGGAGACGTGGCCGAGAGGCTGAAGGCACTCGTTTGCTAAATGAGCAGACCTCGAAAGGGGTCTCGAGGGTTCGAATCCCTCCGTCTCCGCCAAGAATTTAAGTTAACTCGCTGAAATTACATGATAATATTGTAAGGATGCTTCTAGTACACAAAAAACTAAACAGCAGACTGCCGATTTGCCGGTCGGAGTAACTGGCGCTCCATGAAGCGTTTTATCTGCCTTGTCTCCAACCAGGGTAGTGAAAACTCCGTCGGGGGACCGCTGGGTGCACGTGAAAGAATCAGATGCCAAACTCTCTGAACCAGCTATTGAAACGCCGACTTGAAGGATTTGGTCTAGTCAGAGTGATGTCTCGACTGCGCTGGGGTGTTGACGTTTTCACAGATATCAGGCGGCTCGGATTGAAAAAACCAAAAGTGATCATGGACGTAGGTGCGCATTTTGGTGAAAGTGCTTTGGCGTACGCTAGTCGATTCCCCGCGGCAAACATATTTGCTTTCGAACCAGAGGCGAAAAACTATCAGTCACTTGTCGCAAATGTGGCCGGACTTTCGCAGATCTCTTGTACCAAGGTGGCTATGGGTGACAGAGAGGGAAGGGCGTCGATTTACGGTGGCTCAAACTCGGAAGCATACAGTCTCAAGCCGCATCGGACGCTAGGGTATTTAGAGGAGGTGGATGTAACGACAATTGATCGGTTCCTTTTCGAAAAACACGTGGAGTTCATCGATTTCCTGAAGGTCGATACTGAAGGCCATGAGATGGAAGTCTTGAAGGGTGCAAAGAATAGCTTAGCAAAAGGCAAAATAAATCTAATTTTTGCTGAGGCAACGTTCAATGTAAACGATGAAGGAGAGCACACGCAACTCAGTGAAATTCAGTCTTTTCTGAGCGAGCGCGGCCTTCAACTGATCAGCATTTATGATCAACACATTTTTCCCGCTCCGAGTAGGCTCGGCTATTTCAATGCTCTCTTTGCCAGGGCCTGCTAATAGGGTCAATCGACGCCTATCGAACGCCTAGGGCCGCGATTCGATGCGATCCCGCCTCGTGAAGCCAGCGCACCACAAACTCTGAATCCCTCGCACGGCTGGTGCAGCGCATCGCAGACCTCGGATCAGTTTTATGTAATTGCAGGCGCTCGCATATCGGAAAAGGGAGGCCCAACCACTCGGCGCTTTGGAGGACTATTTGTTGAATAATTCTGGGCCTTCCCGCTCTGCGTTCCCGCCATTGTGTTCCCGCCGCAGATTTCAGTGGCGAAACCATCGCGTGAAAATGCTGTCGCGGCCACAAAAGCCCCGGATTGAACTCCGAACGGGATTGATAGCAACGGCGCACACCGGGTTGAAGAAAACGCCCTCGACCGCGGACTCGACCTCGCCAAACCGGTCTGTCCACACTCCCTGACTTTAGCCCGAAGCGAGTTGCGATGGTCCGAAAGGTAACGCAGGTGATCTAGCTGACTTGCCGTCGATTGCTTCTCACGGTGATGTCAAGGAACTTTCGCCGGCGCCTGCGTTGCTGATACTGGCGAACTTCAGCATGCCGAAATGTAGACCAGGAAAACGGGCACTTTGGCGCACAATCATTACGACGTTGTCGTGATCGGCAGCGGGCCGGGCGGCGCCTCGCTTGCAACGCGACTGGCGCCCACCGGCAAACGTATTTTGATCCTGGAGCGAGGCGATTATCTGCCGCGAAGCGAGAAGAATTGGAGCTCACAGGCTGTCTTTGTGGAGGGGGTGTATCAGGCCGATGAACCCTGGACGAATTCCAAAGGGGAGCGGTTCAGCCCAGCCCTTCACTATTATGTCGGTGGAAATTCCAAAGTTTATGGCGCCGCCCTTTTCCGGTTGCGTGAGCGGGACTTCGGCGAGGTGATACATGCCGG
>JAFAZU010000634.1 GCA_019239585.1 Acidobacteriaceae bacterium | reverse complement strand
GATGGCGCGAAGAAGCTGAGCGGACGCCAACGCCATCTCGTGGTCGATACCCAAGGCTTTGTACTCAACGCCGTCGTCCATGGCGCGGACATTCCGGATCGCGACGGAGCGGAATCGGTACTGGCCAACCTGCTCCCGAACTTCCCTCGTCTGCAGTTGGTGTGGATGGATCAGGGCTACCGCGGCGAACGGCTCAAACAATACACGACCGCTCACCACATCTCCCAGGAGATTGTCCAAAAACCACGCCATTGGGTGCGGTGTCCCCGTGATCAGGAGCCCCCACCGATGCCGGCCTTTACCGTTCTGTCCCATCGCTGGATTGTGGAGCGGAGTTTTGCCTGGCTTGGTCGTTGGCGTCGGTTGAGTAAAGATTATGAGGAGTTGCCGAGCACGGGAGAAGCTATGATTTACACGGCGATGCTTAACACGTTGCTGCGCCGCTCGGTCCGCCTTTCGCGACAGCAACACACCGAGGAACTCTGCCAAGCTTATGCCGCACCATAGATCAGCTTCTTACACACCCCCTAGGTGAAATTCCAGATGAATCGGGGGGCGCTGGGCGGGTTGAACCGGATCGTCCATGAGAACGGGAAAGTTTTAACACAATGGTAAGGGAAGCTTCCAAAAGCAGATGCGCATTTTGACACAGGGGCGAAATAAGACCCGTACAAAACTTGTAAGTCCTTCGTATCAATGGTCGGGGCGGCGTGATTTGAACACGCGGCCCCCTGCGCCTAAGGGAGAAGCATCGCTTTCAACGGCTCCTTCGTTTGCGCCTGTTTTCTAAGGTTTCCAACAACTTGGGGCATCTGCTTTTTCGCTCAAATTCATCCCCAATCGAATCAACAGATCGAGTTTTGTCACAGTTCTGACACAGGTAAGTAGCTGAGAACTGTCCGTGAAACCTCGCCCTGTCTTTGGGGGATTTCAGGCGTGCCGCACAGAGCGCCAGATAGTTTGGTTGTTCCCGGTTCCAGTCTTTCGGCGGTCGATTGTCAGCGAAGCGATCGCGTTTTCCGGCTGCCACACCCGGAACGGTTCCCATCGAAACAGAACCTGCGTCAAGCAGAGATCATTCAACTAGTCCGGGAGAAGCGGGAACAGGAACCTAAACTCTTGGATTTTCGTCGCGCCTGTTCGTGCTCTGTGGACTACCCGTCAAGCGACCAGTAGCGAGTTGTTTGCTGCACGAACGCCGGAACGGTCACTGTCCAAAGTTGCCTTCCTTTCGAATGAAGCGTTGAGGTACTACGCTGTGTTGCTCTACCGTACGATTCACTGCAAAGCAGCCCCTTTGTAGGAGGTAGGCCCAGTTCCGATTTGGTAAAAATGTGGCGATTTTCTGGTTGATGTTTTGGCTCGGCGTGGGACAGGTAATAGGATGAACCATTGGTTCTATTTAACGTTCCTATACACAGCAAAGGGCTGAAACGCGTCATTGGCGGCTGGGAACTCACAGCGCTGGCCATCAACGGCATTGTGGGAGCAGGTATATTTGGCTTGCCCGCCCGTGCTTATGCACTGACCGGAGTCTGGAGCTTGCTGGCATTTCTGGCGTGTGCCGGACTAGCTATTTGTGTCGCGTTCTGTTTTGCCGAGGTAGGTAGCCGTTATCGAGAAACGGGTGGACCTTATCTGTACGGGCGTGAGGGATTGGGTCCGTCGGCGGGTTTTGTGGTGGGCTGGCTGTGGTGGCTGTCACGGGCAGCGGCGTTTGCCGCGAATTTGAATTTAATGATTGATTACGGCGCGTTTCTGTTACCGTCGCTGCATCGACCTGTGTTTCATCAAACAGCGATTATCGTCATTGCCCTAACACTGTTAACCATTAATCTGAGCGGCGTGCGTCAGACGACGAATGCGAGCACGGTCTTTACGATTGCCAAATTAACGGTCCTGTTGTTGTTCGTGACGGTTGGCCTCTTTTATCTCGATGCGACTCGATTTCAAGCGTCGACTTTTGCCTTTTCGGGAGATCGATTCGCAACAGCCATCTTGCTGCTGATCTACGCTTTTACCGGCTTTGAAATGGTATCGGTTCCAGCCGGCGAATGGCGCAATCCGCAAAAGGATCTACCACGATCTCTTCTCGCAGCCGTCGGCATGGTGGCGATCCTGTATATAGCCCTCCAGGTGGTGTGCATCGGCACTCTACCCGATCTGGCTTTGTCCACTCGGCCGCTGGCGGATGCAGCGCAGCAGTTTTCCGGCGGCACCGGTGCGGCCTTTGTCGTCGCGGGAGCGATAGTGTCGATTCTTGGCAATCTGAACCTATTGCTCATGTCGTCGTCGCGCATTCCGTTTGCGATGGCTTGCCAGGGAGATCTGCCGAGATGGCTGGGGAAAGTTCATCCTCGATGGAGAACGCCGTATGGGGCGCTCATCGCGACGGCTTTTGTGATGCTGTGCCTCTCTTTGTCGCGGTCGTTCCTAACGGCGCTGACGATCAGCAGCGCCAGCCGACTAGTCGCTTACGGCGCCACAGCGGTTGCGCTGTTGCGATTACGAAAGAAGGTCGGCGCTCCCGCTGCCTCCCTTCGAATGCCTTTTGCGCCGGTAATAGTTCCTTTTACGCTGGTTCTCATAATCTGGTTGCTTGTGCATACCAGTGCGGCAGAAGCCATACAGACAGCTTTGCTCACGTTTCTTGGGTTTGTGGTGTTCGCGTGGACCTCTGCGCGGCGTAGGCGTTCCTCTACGAGACAATGGCAATAGTTGATGGAAATCTTCTGGTTTATTCCCACACAAGGCGACGGGCACCACCTCGCGACGGCGCATCGGATGCGTGGGACGGCTCTCTCCTATTTGATTCAGGTGGCGCAGGCAGTGGATCGGCTCGGCTTTCATGGCGCTTTGCTGCCGACCGGGCTGGCTTGCGAGGATGCCTGGGTGGTGGCCTCGGCTCTGATCCCGGTCACCCAACAGTTGCGGCTGTTGGTGGCGATGCGACCCGGCGTAATTGCGCCGAGCGTGGCGGCGCGCATGGCGGCGACCTTCGACCGTCTTTCGGAAGGGCGATTACTGCTGAATGTGGTCACGGGTGGCAATCCCGAGGAAGCGGCGAGTGAGGGGGTGTTTCTCCGGCATGATGAAAGGTATGCTGTAACGGACGAGTTTCTGACGATCTGGCGCGGCGTGATGACGGGAGAGTTGGAAGACTATGCCGGCCAGTACCTGCAAGTGCGCGGAGCGCGTCTGCCGTATCCGGCGGTGCAGCAGCCCTATCCTGCGCTTTATCTCGGCGGTTCTTCGGAGGCGGCCATGGTGGTGGCGGCCCGGCATATTGATGTGTATCTCACTTGGGGCGAACCAGTACATGCCGTGGCGGAAAAAGTGGCACGAGTGCGAGAGCTGGCTGCGGCGGCAGGACGCGAGCTGCGTTTCGGGATGCGCATCCATGTCATCATTCGGGAGACGACAGCACGGGCCTGGGAGGCGGCTGAGGACCTCATTCGGTACGTGGATCACGATGCCATTGCGCGATCACAAAGTCAACTGGCGCGCTACGATTCGGTCGGGCAGCAGCGAATGGTGGCACTTCACGGAGGCGGGCAGGGTGAATCGCTGGAGATCGCGCCGAACTTGTGGGCGGGCGTAGGGCTGGTGCGGAGCGGCGCAGGAACGGCTTTGGTAGGAGACAGCCGTGTGGTAGCAGAACGTATGCGCGAGTATGCCGATGCCGGCATTGACACATTTATTCTCTCCGGGTACCCACATCTCGAAGAAGCGTACCGGGTAGCGGAAACACTATTTCCCTCTCTGCCGTTAGCCGATAGGCCGAAGCCGAGACAAAGTGCGAGTGTTGCGGCCCGGCCTGTGACCGGCAATGAGTTCCGTCCGGTTGCTCGGCAATAGCGGGCGGGTTACTCCGCTTTGCTAATCGACTCTACTTTGATCATGCTCCCTTCGACAGTGCCGTTGACTTTAACATTCTGGCCGGCAAAGGCTTTGGCTTTTTCTTTGGAATCGGTATCGAAGGTCAGGATTTTGCCGTATCTGACCAGCACCGGGTCAGCACCTCCTTTGAGACAACCGGCAATGCACTTGCTATTGGCCTCGCTCACGCTGCTGTGTTTGGCCCCACAGTGCGCTTCCGAGACGTAACCGGTGATCTCTTCGCCACAGGCGAGACCCCGCCCAGG
>JAFAZU010000349.1 GCA_019239585.1 Acidobacteriaceae bacterium | reverse complement strand
TAGGCTCTAATTCTTCCTTCAAGTGCCAGCAAATGGCTTCGCCTTCGCGATCCGGGTCAGCCGCCAGATACACTGAGTCCACGCTCTTTGCCGCTTGTTTCAGCTCCGAAATGAGCTTCTTTTTACCCTCAATCACCTCGTATTTGGGCGTGAAATCCCGTTCCACGTCCACCGCTAAGTCCTTTTTCGGCAAGTCCTTAACGTGGCCTAAAGAGGCCTTGACTACGTACTGCTTCCCTAAATACTTTCCAATAGTTTTCGCCTTCGCTGGAGATTCCACGATGACGAGCGATTTAGCCATACCTGCCCTGCTACCTACCGTTCAAAATGAGCGATCCTAAGGATTCTCAGAGAACGCTACTCTTTTACCACACCTTGATGAAGTTTCTTCCCGGCAACTGCCGGACAAGCCCGGACATTTGCAAATCAAAGAGTGCGCTGATCAACTCAGATGAAGAATGGCCTTCAAAAGATTCAAGAAGTATATCAAGTTGTTGCGGCACATCAACTTGCAGGTGTTGTAAGAGCTTCCGCGCTAAGACTTTTTGAGGCTCCTCAACCCCTTGCGGCTCCTCCGGCAGGGCCTCGTCGCCCGTCTCCAATAAAATCTTTTGTTGGGCCCTAGAAACCAGGTCGCGCCGGACGGAAATGGGGAGTTCGTTCGTCACATCGGTCCATTCCTGGACCAGTTTCGCGCCGTCTTTAATCAGCAGGTTTGGACCCCAACTCATTTTGGATGTGATGTTTCCAGGTACAGCAAAGACTTCGCGCCCTTGATCCATCGCTAGCTTGGCGGTAATGGCCGAACCGCTGTGCTGCGCTCCCTCGACAACTACCACGCCTAATGACAACCCGCTGACAATCCGGTTTCGAATAGGAAAATTTTGCGGATAAGCGGGCACGCCCAGGGGAAATTCCGAAAGCAGCAAACCCTTCTCCCGAATCTCTCCGTAGAGCTTCCGGTTTTCCGACGGATACAGGACATCCACCCCGCAACCCAGAACCGCAATGGTCGCGCCATCTTCCGCCAGCGCCGCTTTGTGGGCTGCTGTATCGATTCCCCGTGCCATGCCGCTAACAATTGTTAGACCAGCCTTGGCTAAATCGGCGCTTAACCGCTCCGAGGCAGCCATGCCGTAGGGAGTGGGCCGCCGGGTACCAACCATCGCAACCGAGTGCGAAGCCATCAACTCCGGATTTCCCAAGGCAAACAGCAGCAAAGGAGGATCGAAAATTTCACGCAGCCTCGCCGGATAACGGTCGTCATGAATTGTAATTAGCTGCGCTCCGGTATTGAGAAGTTTCCCGCCCTGCTCCACAGCATCATCGAACGAATAACCGCTTGTAATATTCCGCGCTTGCGCCGCGCTTAATCCGGCCCCTTCGAGTTCGGAGGCAGAGGCACGGAAAATAGCAGCGGGCGACTTCAATTTCTCGAGCAGCCGCAAGCTCCCCAGCGTGCCCAGACCGGGCACCATCCGCAAAGCCAGCCAGTAAAGTATTTCTTCTTGTGTCGGGGCACTCGTAGGCATGTCCAATACGTGGGGTACACAGTCTTTACCTCTCAGCTGGATTAGTTGTTGAAGCCGCTGAAGAAAAGACTGGGATACTGAAACTGCCTGTCTCTATGGAGATTACCAGCGCCGCCAGCGCGCTTCCCCCTTACTACTACCCGCAAGAAGTTCTCGTCGAAGCGTTCCGTAAGTATTGGGGCAACCGGCTGGACCGCTTCAACATTCTGGAACGTTTGCACGCCGCTGCCCAGGTAGACGGGCGTTATCTGGCCCTGCCGATTGAAAAGTATCCGCTGCGGGACTGGGGGGAAGCAAATAATTTCTGGATTGAATCGTCCCTCCAATTAGGACAGCAGGCAATCTGCCGCGCGATGGAGGGAGCGCAAGTCAAACCGGAGGATATCGGGGCTTTCTTCTTTGTCTCGGTTACGGGCATAGCCAGCCCGTCGATTGACGCCCGATTGATAAACCGGATGCGGCTGAACCCGCACATGAAGCGGATACCCATCTTCGGGCTTGGCTGCGTGGCCGGAGCGGCAGGCATTGCACGCGCGGCAGACTATGTGAAAGCGTATCCCAGCCAAGCTGCTTTGCTGCTCTCTGTCGAACTCTGTTCGCTGACGATTCAGCCGGACGACCTTTCAGCGGCCAACTTGGTCAGCACGGGTTTATTTGGCGACGGAGCCGCCGCCGTAGTTGTTGCAGGGTCGGAGCTGAAAGTGCCCGGCGGCCCGCAAATCCTCCAGACGCGATCTACTTTTTACCCTCAGACAGAGTACGTAATGGGCTGGGACATTTCCCAGGTAGGCTTTCGCATTGTCCTGTCACGTGATGTCCCCCAAGTCGTGCTGGAGAACCTGGGCCGGGACGTTGACCGGTTTCTGGCAGATTATCAATTAACTCGGGAGGACATTGGCTGCTGGGTGATTCACACGGGCGGCCCTAAGGTGCTGGAAGCAACGGAGCAAGCGCTTGAGTTGCCGCCGGGAGCGCTCGATGCCTCCTGGAGCTGCCTGCGAAAAACCGGTAATCTTTCTTCTGCATCGGTACTATTTGTTCTGGAAGAGATTATGAAAAATCGTCGGCCAGATCCCGGTACCTGGAGCGTTCTTGCTGCGATGGGTCCAGGATTTTGTTCCGAGCTGGTTTTACTAAGGTGGTAGCTGTCGAAACCCGGACACCCCCGGCGCTCATCTAAATACTTCCCATGTTTAAATTCGTGGCTCTTGCCGTACTGTTCGCTGTTTGCTTTGTACCTGCCCTTGTCCATGCTCAGTATCCTCCCGGCCAAGTTCCTCCGGGGCAATACCCACCCGGCCAGTATCCACCAGGTCGGTACCCTCCGGGGCAATATCCTCCCGGTCAGACCGGACAGGGACCGCTAGGCGGAGGGAGCATTCCATCCCCTTCGGGTAAGAAGAAGAGCAAAAAGTCACAGACTGCCGAGCCGAATTTTACCGCTGATGGGCGGACGATATCGAACAACGGCAAGCAGTTAGTGATCGCGACCAACGACGGGCGCACCATTACGGCAACGATTACGTCTCAAACGAACTGGGTTAAATCCGGAAACGCCATTACGGCCGGGCAAGTAGCGCCGCGCTCGACCGTCCATCTGGAAGCAATTGAAGA
>JAFAZU010000288.1 GCA_019239585.1 Acidobacteriaceae bacterium | reverse complement strand
AAAAAAGTGGGCTTTCGCCCACTTTTCGTTTCAACGCAACACTTCTATTAAAGCATTAAAGGGTGTAATGACGCAAATTGCCGAAGATTCCAAAAAGCAGACCGGTTTGAGAGAGTTTAAACTTTTAGCAGGCCCAGAATCCGTAGCGCGCACTTCTGCTCATATCCTTTAAGCGTTTGTAATGTCTCCAGATAAAAAATAGATTATCGTCACGCATAATTGCGCCGTCCCTTCCATAACGATCGGGCTGCTTATTGTTGTGACGAACTAAATATGCGTCCAAATAATGAACAGCAGAGTAGAACAGAACCGTAATAGCCCAATTAATTTCTATTTGGTCATCCAGGTAGAAGCTACCAGCAAATTTCTCATTATCTTGCGCCCAGCTCAGATGATCGGTGACTGTGGGCAACTCCGCCGCTCCCAAACAGGCGTATAAGAACCTAAAAATTGGTGTATGGGGCGATTCCGCTTGGCAACTAAGTTAAAGTCGAAATGAATGTCGGATCGCTTTCTGCCCAGCTCTAGTTCTCGATCATAAATCTGATCAGAGAGCTGTTCATTATCTTCGTTCACAGGGGTAAAAACCTTGAGAGCGTCTCCTCGATGAAGCACATACACGCTTTCAACCTCCGGAATCTCCTCAAAAGCGCTCGCTATCTCTTGGCCCAGCGAGGCTGTCGTCATTGTTTCCATACTTAATAGAGATTGATTACGTCGCCGTTTTAAATGCCTGGCCCACATGCAGAACGGCGGAAAGCGCCCGGCTGTAGTTCATTCGCATGGGACCGAGAACGGCAACATGCGCGTCCAATCCATTCGGCATTCCAAGTCGAACGCCGATCAAGGACAACTCTCCCATGCTCGGGTGAACATCGGACAATCCGACTTGAACCGACAACTCACCTTCGCGCTGCTCTAAAAAGCGTTCCAGCAGTTGCAGAACACGCTTCTTTTCTTCCAAGGCCCGGAACAGCTCGCGCATTCGTTCACGTGTTAAGTGCAGGTCCAGGCCGATCAGATTCACCGCGCCGTCAAAATGCACCTCCGGCGCTAAACCCAAATCTAGCAAACCCTTAGCGTGAAACAAGCTGACACGCCTCAGAATGGCATCGTAGGTTGCGCTTTCCAGTTCAAGCCGCCGCTTCAACTCACGATGAATACTGGGCAAAACCCAGCCGCTGAAGTTGTAGTTGATGTAATTCCGAATGGAGTTCAGCTCGTCCTGGGCAATCGGATCGTCGATGGTAATGACCTTGTTCCGAACCATCCGGTCACGAGTGACTACCACCATCAGCACGCGACAGTCAGGCAATGCTAGCAATTCTACCTGATCTAAGATCTGGTTTTCGGTTGGAATCGCTGCTGCAATTCCGAAGTTTCTGGTGATCTCCGTTAGCAGTTTCGAAGAACGCTCAATCCGTCCTTCTACTGTGCCCTCCCGCCGAATCTCGGCCTGCAAACGGTCCAGTTCCGCTTTGATAATCCGATTGTCAAGCAGCGTTTTCACATAGCTCTGGTAAGCACGCTCGGTAGGCACGCGGCCTGCAGAAGTATGAGGCTGGGACAGGTACCCTTCATCCAGCAGGTCCGCCATCATGTTCCGAATGGAGGCCGCACTCATCGGGTACTTGTGGGCAATCGCGCGAGAAGCGACAGGCTCGCCCGTTTCGATGTAGTTCTGAACCAGCGCGTGCAGAACCTGAAAATGACGCGGTGTCAGTGTTCCGAGATGATTCATCTATTCACCAGTCAAATGAATACAAGTCTTGCGAAACAGCGGAAGCAGATGTTAACTCCCCTTTAATCAATTATAAAGCGGTCATGATGGCGGAGCGGTCCGCTCCGCTTGCGATTTGCCAAGATTGGTACTATGCCTGAGACTTGTCAAGTGCTATGTCAATTACTTCCGCACCACGCCATAAACGCTCCAAATCATAGTACTTACGGGCGTTTTCCGAAAAAATGTGGACCAGAAGGTCGCCATAATCCATTAAGATCCACTCGGCTTGATCGTACCCTTCGATGCTGACAGGAAGTTCGCCAGTCTCTTTTAAGGCTTTCTCAACCTCATCACAGACCGCCTGTCCTTGCCGGGGATTTGACACGGAGCAGATCACGAAATAATCAGTAAAGGAGGTGATTTGGCGCAGATCAAGA
>JAFAZU010000132.1 GCA_019239585.1 Acidobacteriaceae bacterium | reverse complement strand
ATTTCGTGCCGAAGTGATTATTCCGGTTTCCGTTTACGCGGGCGGCGTGTGGCTCCGGTACCGGCAGCAGCGCGTTTACGCGGGTTGGGTGTCTTCTTTGGCTTCGGGGGCGGCGGATTCGGTTCAAAAATGGTGGGCTGCCCTTCCACAATCGGCTGCGGTTCGTCTTCCTCTTCTTCAATCACCGGTTCAGGAGTCGGCTCCGGTAGCGCAGGCGGGTAGAATTCAGCTCCTAAATGTACAATAGGACCCCGCTCTTCGTCCAGATCGGTTCGAACCACTGTTTTGTCCTGTGCGTAATTCAAAAATTCGGAAAACTGCTGGAAGCCGTATTTAGGTAAGCTGAAATCCGGGTGTTCTTCCTGCATCCATTGTTCGAGCTCCTCGGCCGTAGCCCCTTCCTCCAGTTCCATACGATGTGTTTCCAGCATGTCGCGTAATTGCGGGAGCGCTTCTTCGGGTTTCGGCGCCGCTTTCTCCGGAGCATGTCCGCCGCGCCGCTCAATGATATAGCGTCCGCCGGAGCCGCTCACGTTGACAAAGTCAGCCTTCTTTAACTTTTCTACAAAATCGGAAAAGCTGTTCGCCCCATAAGCTCGCTCGCTGAAAGCCGGATCAAGTTGCAGCATCGTGCTTTTCAGCAAACCAAGCTGCGGCTGAACCGCGCGCCGTTCCAGCACTTGCAGGGCGCGCTCCACGAGCGGTAGCGCTTGCGTCAGGTCCAGCGGAGCAGGACGAGGTCCACGATCCCTCTTTTCCTTGCGATCCTGTCGCTCGGGTCGCTCACCCCGGTCACGGCGCTCCGGCGCCGGCATCGGTGCTGGAACAATACTCGCGCCATCTTCCAGCAGCGATTCATAGCTCACGAACTCATGGCAGTTCTGCTGAAGAATGGTGCTGGTAAAAGCCTTGCCGCCCACTACGAAAACGGTTTTGCCGTATTCTTTCAGCTTGTTGACCAGCGGAATAAAGTCGCTGTCGCCGCTCACAATAGCAAACGCATTCACATGCGCGTGCGTGAAGGCCATTTCCAGCGCATCCAGCGCTAGATTAATATCAGCGCCATTCTTGTCGCCGCGCGGAGACGGAATGCGCTGCACCATTTGTACCGCGTTTTCCGCCATCTGGCGGGTCGCGCCTTCCTGCCGTCCCCAGTTCGCATAAGCGAACTTCGCAACGATGTCGCCGCGTTCCTTGAGCGCATCCAAGGGCAGCGAAACATCAAAATCACGCCGTAAGGTCGATTTCACGCCAATTTCGATATTGTCGTAATCGACGAACACGGCAATGTTCAGTCTTTCTTGCATCATTTCCTTTTCTCCCCGTATCCGACCCCTTTGAAAAGCGCCGGTACGCGGATTGTTCGCTCTGAGACGTTTCTCAGGCAATTTGCTTCACTGAATCGCGAAGGAAGCAGACGATCTTTTCGAGCGAGGCTCCGGGCTGGAATACTTCCGCGACCCCGAGCTTCTTCAGCTCCGCCGCATCTTCGTCAGGGATAATTCCGCCGACGACGACGAGGACATCGGTCATCTCCTTTTCGCGCAAAAGCTCCATAATGCGCGGCACAAGGGAATTGTGCGCGCCGGACAGGATTGACAGTCCAATCACTTGAACGTCTTCCTGCAGAGCTGCATTCACAATCATCTCCGGCGTCTGCCGGAGGCCGGTGTAGATTACCTCCATACCGGCGTCGCGAAGAGCGCGTGCAATCACCTTCGCGCCACGGTCATGCCCATCGAGGCCCGGTTTGGCCACAAGGACACGAATCGGAAAGCTCATACCTACACTGTCCAAATTATAAAACGCGGGCAAATGGCCCCTCGGCCTTTCGCAGCGTTATGGCCATTGCTTAGAACGGGTGCAGCTCCGCTTCGACGGGTTGCAAGGTGCGAATGTTGTAATCGTCCCACAGACTCTTTTTTAATCAACTGGCCGTTTAGAAATTCGTAGGGCTGATTGCCGAGATCCCGCAACCCTCAGGCACTTCGGACACGACGGTCGCTTCTGTTGCCATGTCCAGATTATAAAGCGCGGATGCCCCTCCGCCTTCGCCTACACTCAATCTTGACGCAATTATGGGAAATAAAGGTAAAATCGCACTTGTAACCGGAGCGGGTAGCGGCATTGGCCGTGCTGTGAGCCTAGCCCTGCATGCCGCCGGTTATTCCGTCGTTCTAGCTGGACGCCGCTTCCTGGAACTCCAGGGGACTGTGGCCTTGGCAGGTCCCAACACAGCCATGCTGCCTGTTCAGACAGACGTAAGGGAGCCTGAATCCGTCCGGGCGCTTTTCGCCAAAATCAAGGAAGCGTTTGGCCGACTTGACGTACTCTTCAATAACGCCGGTATCAGTGTGCCAAGTATTCCCCTCGAAGAACTTTCTCTTGAGCAATGGAACACGATGATTGCTGTCAACTTGACCGGCGTGTTTCTTTGTACCCAGGAAGCTTTCCGGCTCATGAAAGAGCAGAATCCGCGAGGAGGCCGCATCATTAATAACGGCTCTCTTTCGGCCTATGTGCCTCGGCCCCACTCCGCACCCTATACGGCAACGAAACACGCCATTACGGGACTGACAAAATCCACCTCGCTGGATGGCCGCGCTTATGATATTGCTTGCGGCCAGATTGATATCGGTAACGCCAACACAGAAATGACAGAACCGATGAAATACGGCGTACCGCAAGCGAACGGCGCGACGGCAGTTGAACCCCGGCTAGATGTCCAGCACGTCGCCGAAGCGGTGCTTTATATGGCCAGTCTGCCCTTGGATGCTAATGTGCAGTTTATGACGGTAATGGCAACAAAAATGCCGTTTATCGGGCGCGGTTAACTATAATCATTTAGTTCGCAAACCGCTAACGACTACACTGAACTGATGATGGTAAAGCCGCGTAGCTCCTCCACCCAGAAATTTTACGAGAACCGATTAAGGCGAAGTTTCCGTGCGGAAAGGCTCCTCATTTAACTGTCCAGGCAAATTGATTGATTTAATTGAGGTCCTTTCAACAAAAATTCCTATGCCGATTACTCAGCGGTTACTCTCTTTTCGATTTGTTGTTCTTTTTGCCGTGTCCTTTTTTCTCCATTCGACGACGCTCATCGCTCGACAGCCGAATGGGGAAACAGGCGGAGAAGCAAATCTGCGCCTGCCCGATCTCTCCCAAGCTATTTTCTTTGGCGGCATTAATGGACGGTCTCT
>JAFAZU010000059.1 GCA_019239585.1 Acidobacteriaceae bacterium | reverse complement strand
TCTTCGAGCAGGTCTTCGCTTTCCCGGATGCACTCCTCATAACGGCGCGCAAACAGTAGTACTTGCACGCGGTGGCTTCGCAGAAAGAGCGATGAATGTTCGATTGCAAGCGCTCGTTCGATGTGCGCGAGCGCCTCCTCGTACCGGCCCTGCGCGAGCAGGATCGTCGAGTACAGATGTTCCACGTGTGCCGATTGCGGATTGTGACCCAACGCGCGTTGAATGCGCGATTCGCCTTCGTTCCAGCGCCAGAGATGCATCGCGAGCACTGTGCCGAGAGTGGCGTGCGCTTGTGCGTTTGAAGGATCAAGCGCGAGCGCCTTGTCCGTCAGAGCGCGGATATTGTCGACGACCTCGGCGGAAGCTATCTGGTGCATGAAATGCTGTATACGTTTTGCTTCGGCAAGCGCCGCATACGGTGGTGCCCAGTTTGGTTCGAGCACCATCGCAGCGTCGTAACACTCGATCGCTTTCGCCAGAGATTTCGGCGCGCGTAGCGACAGCAGAAAATTGCCACGCAGGAAGCTTTCGTAGGCTTTGGGCGCAATCTCTTTGGCGGGTGCTGGTTGGCTTTCCTGGCGGACGGCCTTTGATGTGGAGCAGGCAATGGCAGTGACGAGTTCCTGTTGAAGGCTCAGGATGTCTTTCAGATCGCGTTCGTAGGTCTGGGCCCAGAGATGCCGGTCGCCCACCGCGTCCAGCAAACGCGCCGAGATGCGGATACGGTCGCCGGAACGTAGAACCGAGCCTTCGACAATGGTGGGAACCTTTAACTCAGCGGCGATTTCGCGAACCGTTTTCGACGAGTTTTTGTAGCGTTGCATGGTGGTACGCGACACAACGCGCAAACCCGATAGCCGGGCCATTTCTGTGATCAGCGCATCGGTTAACCCATCGACAAAGAACTGCGTATCGGGATTGTTCGACAGGTCTTCGAGGGGCAAAATGGCAATGGCGTCACTGGTGGTTGTCTCGCTTTGCGGCTCCACAACTGGGGCCATGAGGCGGTATCCGAGGCGCGGCGCAGTTTCAATATAAGCCGGTGCGCTGGCACTCTCGCGTAGCGCGTGTCGCAGCTTCATGATAGCGGTGTTGATGCCGCGCTCAAAATCGACGAAGCGGCCATCCGGCCACAGCCCCTGTTGAATCAACTCGCGCGAGACCCATTCGCCGCGATGGGTCACGAGTAAGCGCAGAATCTCATAAGGCTGCTGCTGCAGTTTGATCAGAACACCCTTGCGTCGCAGCTCCCGCCGCTTTAAATCGAGCTCGAAAATGCCGAATCGGACCATCGCTGGTTCCGAAACCGTTGCTGGGAGCTCGCGCGGATTACCGGTCGCCAAAGTTCACTCCATCTCCGTCCTTAACCCTGTGTGTATGCAGGAGTTATTCGTCCACATACAAATCATCCCAGGTCCATTTTCAAACTGCGGCTTCTGAGAGCATTATTGGCTTATCCGAACGAAACGAGTCAAGAGCAATACAGAACGAGTGCAAATCATGCCAATCCTCAGCGCCAATCCAATGTGGGAGATGTTCGGCCAGCGCGCCCTTTCCCACATTATTTACGGAGCGGCTGATATCGGAGAATGTGTTTCCACCGTCGGCCGCGTTACCGGCGATTCTCCTGAAGACTGGTATCGCGAATGGAACAGAACTGCCGAACGCCTGTTCGCCGCCGCACGTATGTCCGAGGATGCCGGGCATCTGGTTAGCGCGCGCGAGGCGTACTTTCGGGCGGCGACTTATTATCGTGTTTCGTATCTGCCGCTGTTCGGCGATCCGGTGGACCCTTGGTTGAGCGGCGCCTTTGCGTGCGAATCGGATGCTTTCCATCGCGCCGCCCGTCTCAACGATTTCCCGATCGAACCCGTGGAGGTCCCTTTCGAGAACCAGTCTCTGCCGGCCTACTTCGTCACGCCGGCATGGGACGGTGTGAAGCGGCCGACGATTCTCCATATCGATGGCTATGACGGCAACATTCACGAGATGTATTTCGCGCATGGTCCCGCTGCGGCGCGCCGTGGTTACAACTGTCTGCTTCTTGACGGTCCGGGGCAGGGTCGCAATCTCATCCGCGACCGCATGCCGATGCGTCCCGATTGGGAATGTGTCGTCAAGGCCGCCGTCGACTACCTGCTCACTCGGCCCGATGTCGACTCCGAGCGCATCATCCTCGCGGGCTGGAGTTTCGGCGGTTTTCTCGCTCCCCGCGCGGCCGCCTTCGAAAAGCGTATCGCCGCGCTTGTCGCTGACCCCGGACAGTGGGACCAAAAGCCGGACTTGCGTATGCTTCATCTGCTGCCGGAAGTAGCGGAGCGTTTCCCTCACGTCGATCCCGCCCTCTTCGACCCCATAGAGCAGCATCTGCGCTCCCCCGCAGCCGATCCGATCCTGCGCTGGAAAGTGATTCAACGTGGACTTTGGGTCCACGGCGTTCCTTCTCTTTACGATCTGGCGTGCGAACTGGGCCGTTTTGAAATCAGCAGTGTTGCTTCGGAGATTTCTTGCCCCACGCTCCTGACTGCAGCCGACGACGACCCTATTGCCGCCGGCGCTTCCACCCTGTATGAGGCGCTTCGCTGTCCGAAACGACTGGTGCGCTTCACCGCTGCGGAAGGCTCCGGCGGACACTGCGAGGCTCTTTCACGAGCGCTCTACTACCAGCGCGTCTTTGACTGGCTGGATGAAGTGATCACTGCCAAGCCAGTGGCGCAAGCGGCATTTCCTGAGTCGCCGCTACTGCGACAGCGTTCGGCCATAAAACTGGTTCACACGTCTCATCTCGACTAGTGATGGATTCTCTGAGAAAAGGCCAGGCTATGAAAAGTAAATCGTCGGCAAAAAACAATGGGCAAAGTCAGATCTCACCCTTCCCGGTTTGACTGACCTCACGCAGCTATTAACCGAACTCCGAAAGTATTGAAAAACGAATTTGTTACTCCCATCCAGAAAAAAATTATGTCTACCTTCTATCATCGTGATCGAATTTTCAACCAGGCATCTTTTATCCGATGCCTGTCCACCGTCTCACTTTTCCTGGCCTCGGCTTTCTCCGGGATCCAACTCATGGCTAAATCCAAAACCATGGTGCAAATCCTCACACCGATCTCCACTGAGTCACACACTACCCCGTACTTCGAGGCTCGTGTGCGCCTCACAAGCGGCGCGGATCCGGCCACCTTCCACGTATTAGTGAATGGTGTTGATGTTACCAGAGCCTTTCAGAGCCGGTGCGAGGGGAACGAGTGCCTGGAAACGGCACAACTTAACCCCTGGTACGGCTTGCGGGAAGGACGCAATGTTCTGGTAGTGCATGTCAAAGACGAAGATCAGAACCTGGACCTCGCCTCCGAGGAGTTTCAAGTGAGCTCCTCCGGAGTGCTGCTGGGCGATAGCAATCAAACAGATCCGCCCTATGCCGTCTTTCTGAATACCTCGTTCAACAACGGGGTGCAGACCGGGATTCAGATCGGCCCCCCGGTGCCGTATTTGTTCCATCAATTTTACCCCAATACGTGCGCGGCAGGAAGCTTATATGTGGTGGTGATCGATAACCTGTATCTCACCCCGGCCTCCGCCAGTATGCCGAATGGCACCTATAGCACATGTCAAAGTGCAGCGAATGCCGCGAACTTTCTGAAAACCATCCCGAGCGGGCTCCTGGTGATCGGAGCGAGTTCATCCAGTATGACTCCAATCGATGCCTCCGCGATCGGAGGGTCGAAAAGCACCTCTTCTCAAGCAAGGCCTTACCAAATTATCGGCGTAGCGGGGGCTAGTGGTGGAGCCTACGAGAGCTTTACCAGCTCGGCTTTGAACGGCTCGCTCGTGCGAGGCAGCGATTCGACCTACTTTTTTGCCCCCACCAACTTTACGGAGTTCGCGCTGACACCCAACGACCTGGCCCAGGGTGGAAAGTCCAGTCTCGTGATCGGTCAACTGTTTACCGCGCTGCCTCCCAATGCCTGTCCCCCGAACGCACCCAGTAACAACTGCATCCCAATTCCACTTCCCGCACAGCCGGGAACGACTTATACGGCTCCGGATTTTACGGGCAATGATGCCGGGGCAGCGGGAGGGTTCTGGGTGATCCAGTTCAATCGGCAAGATCTCTCGCTGATTAGTTCCGCCTCGTTCGGCACCAATCACCCCGGCAACAATGGCGCGGCCACTGCCGCCATGAACAACTTGACCAGCACGCTTTCCGCGCCGGGCAACAATCTGATCTTTCTGACCATCATCAACTCGCCCGTTGGATCGGTGAACATTACCGCTCAGCTCGGAGGTGCCATCGATGTATTGGGAGGGAACCGTTATGTGGCAAACCATTTAGCTAGCGTCAATGGAAACGCGAAGCAAGCGGTCTATGCTCTGGTGAGCAGCACGGATTCCACCCTTCCGTATGACCAAAGAATTGAAGCAAGCCCGCTGATTGCCGGCCAGAACCAGACTGGCGTCATTCGCGGCGTGTTAGGGCCGGATCGTCAGAACTTGTTCGCGCCAGTCCACGCCGAACGGCAAGCTCTGATTACCTACGAGGGGACCCAGCAGCCGAACGCGCCCGTCAACTTCGACTTCTATCCGGTCATCTATGCGCAACCGAGCGCCTACCCATCCTGGGCGAACACCACCCAAGGGTCATACTACGCGCAGGCGAGCGAAGCAATGACCCCAAGCTTTTCGAGCACCTGCGTCACCGATCCAACCAATTCTGCCGCCCATTGCAATGACATTCGTTACTACTACAACCAGGGGAACCCTCCCGGGGCGCTGGCTTGCGGCACTGCGGTACCCAAGACTCTCAACGGCGTCGATCCGAACGATCCGGATTGGAAAACCGTGTATAACGAACTGGAGCTGGAACATGCCTGGGTGTGCTCGGTGGAGAACGAGTACAACGATGTGAAAGACCTGGCGACCGACACAGCGGTTCTGAATCTGAATTTACAAAATACGCTCAACAATGCCGCCCAGGATTTGCAAAGCTTCGCCCCCAATGCACCTCCGCCTCCCAACCTGCTCATGTTGCTGAATTCCAAGGCGCTCAGCCGCTGGGCTGCGTTGCTGCCTATGCAAAACATTGCCAAAGAGGCTTTGGCGGGAGCGCCCGACATTGGTCCGGTCTTCGGTTTAGGGAGCGCCATCTTTTCCACAATTTCGGTGTTCACGAAAAAAACGGCAGGGCCCACCCCTCCCAACGAGCAGTTTGAGAGCACCTTGTCCAGCCTCAATAATGATGTCACTACTTATGGCCCGGCCGTGCAAGCCAGCGCGTTAGTGCTATTCCGCCACATTTTGGCGGATTACGGAAAGCTGCAGGCTTTCGGCGCCAATTACGGCGCCTTTGTGCCCGGCTGGAATGGAGACTGCACCGAATATTCCACCTGTGTTGCACCGGCCAATGCCCTGCCACTATTTCAGGTAGGGGCGAAACGGTACTTCTACTCGCAGTTGCTGCCGGCTATGTACAGCCTGGATTATTTTTATCAGGTGGAATCCGACATTCATCAACCGGGTAACATTGGCGCACTGATTGGTCGTGTTGACCCGTCGTGTACCTCGGCCTACTGGCATGCGCCTGGCAACGCACAACAGCCTCCTTACCAAGATATTGTCTGGGCTTATTATCCGGCTATCGGTGTTTCCGGAAATGACTTTCTCATCATGAACAAGACCGATCGCTCGGGTTCCTGGCCGAGTAATTACAACTACATTGTCTATCCTTCCGATGACGTCATGGCCAAGCTGACCACGACTCCCGCTACACAGACCAACACTTCGCCTCAGAATCCGGGTCTTGCCGGAGGGCTGTTGTTCTCGCCGGACTACCTGTTTAGTACGCATTCTCCCATGCCCCTTCGATCCGGAACTCTCGAAACTCCGAACAGAGGAATGTGTAACACTTCGGAGTACTAATCCAGCAGCCTTTTTTTCGAGGCAGGAGTGAATGATGGGACTACTGTTAGCGTTTGCGCCGTTTCTGTTGTTCGGCGTGGTGGAAAGGCTGGCCGGAGCGAGGGCCAGCTTGGCGGCCGCCACCCTGCTTTCCGGCGCATTGCTCCTGCGCGGCTGACTGAGTCGCCAGAGAGCCGTGAAGGTGTTGGATGTAGTTACCTTCCTGCTCTTTGGCGGACTGGCGGCTTACGCCATCGCGAGCCGAGTCTGCGTGTGGATACCGGACTCTTGCTCGTGGTCTTGGTATCCATCGCGATCCGCCGTCCTTTCACGCTGCAATACGCGCGCGAAGGGACAGCACGGGAAATATGGAACACTCCCGCATTTATCAGGACGAATTACATCATCACAGCGGTTTGGGCGCTGGCGTTTGCAGTCATGGTGAGCGCGGACTTGGCCATGCTCTACTTGCCGAATCTGCCGCTAAAGGTGGGTATTGGCTTGACCATCTTAGCGATTGTGGGAGCGATCCGCTTACCTCCTGGTATCCCGATCATACGCGGGCTTAGTCCCAGGATTTAAATCGCTTAGAAAACATCGATGAATATCAGACGCGCTTGGTTTATTCTTTCCACTCTAACGGTCTACGCTGGGCTTACTCAAACGATGAGCGCCCAACAGCTTTCTGTTAGCAGTGAATCATCTCCTATCAAGCAGGTCATCGATGACTATATGCAGCCCTTCCCGGCGCAGCACAATGCTCCCGGCGCGATTGTCGGCGTCTTGCTTCACAGCCCCAGCGCGAGTTCTTTCGGTACGCGTTAAGGTGCAAGCCGCTCTAGATGAAAGCGGCTTGCACCTTGGCCTTAACGCGCCTGTATGCCCGCACCCTGCGCGGGGTGCGGGCCGCCCTGCTGGTGCCGGGAGCCACGGACGGCGACGCATTCCGGTATATGACAAATTATGAAACGTGTTGGATATGCCAGGTTACGAAATATACTGAATTACTTCCACATCCCGTCGGGGAATTCGTACCGGGGTGCTTGGTAGTCTGAGTAAACGTGCCGTGGGCGGTCCTGGTGAGCAAATCGTTATGTGTAAAGGTGTTTTGTTCGGCAGCCACAGCTCCGTCGCAGTTCGCATTGAGAATACCGACCAGTTGACCGGCCAGAAAACCCGCTCCCGCTCCTAGCAAGGTGCCGAGTCCCGGTACTACGCTTCCGATAGCGCCGCCGAGAGCGGCTCCGCCTTTGACCGCTAATGCAGTACCAGCGCTCTCCAAAGTCGATTCAACCTGGCTCGGGTTCTTATGACCGGAGTTCACGATGAGGTAGTTTAAAACGACGCTGGCGGATGGATCGACTGAAATATTTGTAAAAGATAAATTCACCGGGTGAACGCCATTGTTCACGTCCCCCATGGATTTCTTCAACGTTTGCGGTTTTCCGTTTCCGTTGCCCGAGTTGATCAACAATGTGAATGTCACAAAATCCGTGTCGTTATGCCTGGATCGGGTGTCGGTGATTTTGAATGAATCAAGCGTAAAGGTAAAAGTGTTTGCCATATTGTCTCTCTTAAAATTGTTTTCTGGAACGCGATCAGCTGCCCTATCGGCAGACATCGACAAGAGCAATCTGAATTCTCCTTTCGTTGCCCTCTATTTCTACCTGCGTAATATCGGCCGCCATTTTGCATGAGTTGGCAAAATATTTTTCAAAAGGGCAGCAAGAGAGCGCAGTGTGCTACTTGGCTACCGTCGGATTACATGTTAATCGGAAGTTCAAAAGCTGGCGAAGTCAAAGTTCAAATCCGGGCTATTTTAGATCATAAAAGGGAAGAGTGGTGGTGATTTAACAGCGTCGAAAGAAGAGAACGCCTAGAAATTGAGGCCGGTTTAGTGCAGCAAGCCTGGAGCGCCGGACTCGCTTTGCAGAATTTCCATGAATTCCGCCAGCTTCACGATCCGGGTTTCGCCATACTGCTGCAACCTCAATAAATGATTGTCGCCGGTTATTAAATACTGCGATCCGGCCGCCATTGCACATTCGAGAATTCGGTTGTTAGGCGGGTCGGCGGTAATGACCTGTAGCGTTTCCATAGGCTGCACCATTTCAGCAAATCGTCTGAGCTGCCGAATCGTTTGCTGAATCCGCTCAGCCGGCCAGCCGGTCTTTTCATAAGCCAGCACTTTTGCGATCTCGGCTAGGCTGCCCTCCGACACTGCCAGCCGGAACACCCCGGCTTCGGCCAAGTTCAGAAATCGGCGTGGCAAACCTCCGAAGTTCAGACCGGAAATATAAATGTTGGTGTCAGCGGTTGAGGAAAGCACTTAGCGCCAGTGTTCCGTATCTTGAGAACGAACGGCGGATATGGCCTCCTCCACATCGCTTTCTGTGAGGTGTCGAGCTTGGGCGTGGCGTTCTCCAAATAACAATATCTCTTGCCATTCCTTTCGGTTCAGGCGGCTTTCCACTGCATCCTGCACCAACTCATCGACGGTGATGTGTTCGGCTTCAGCAGCCTGCTCGATCTGCGCGAGCAAAGCGGGCGGCACGGTAGCTTGCAGATTCTTTTCCGGGCTCGTAGCCTTAGTCTTCGACACTAGCGCTTCTCGGTGTCAGTATAGAAAATACCAGGGAGCAGTAAAGAATCCGCCTCCGCCAGCATGGTTTGCAGGATCAAGTCTGGGCGATTTCAGATCATAGAAGGGAAGAGTGGTGGTGATATAACACCATCGAAATATGTCTTTAGTGGATAGGAGATAAAAGAAAATTCATGCGAGGGTTTTTAAGCGGTAAACGCGCATTCATTACTGGAGCTTCGAAAGGGATCGGCTTAGCGGTTGCACAGGCTTTGGCCCTTAACGGCGCTGATGTTGCTATTTGCGCCAGAAATAAAGCAGACGTTGAGAAAAGTCTGGATAAGCTGCGGGACGGGGCGCAAAGTAAGGTGGTTGGCACCACTGGTGATGTGAGCAAAAGCGGTGATGTGGTAAAGATGTTTGAGTTTGTGGATAAAGAACTGGGCGGTCTGGACATTCTGGTGAATAATGCCGGTATTGGCATCTTCCGGCCTGCCGGTGAACTTTCCGTCCAAGAGTGGGACCAGGTAATCGGAACGAATCTGTCCGGCGCATTTTATTGCACCCGTGAGGCTTTGAGCCGTTTCGCGCAGGCTCGCGGCGGTCGCATTATTAATATCAGCAGCTTGGCGGGGAAAAATCCGTTTGCGGGAGGCAGCGCGTACAACGCTTCCAAATTTGGAATGAACGCGTTAAGCGAGGTCACCATGCTGGATCACCGTAATGATAATGTTGCCGTGAGCTACATCATGCCCGGAAGCGTGGCTACGGAATTTTCAGGCCAGGAGAGTAGTAATAAAGGTAAAGCCGATTGGAAGATCGCGCCTGAAGACATTGCTGAAATCGTACTCAGTATCTTGCGAATGCCGGAAAGAACATTAATCAGTCGAATTGAGGTGAGACCTTCGCGTCCTCAGAAGAACTAATAGAAAAAAACCATGCGATGCTTTGGCACCTCAGTTGCTTTAAGTTAGTTGAAAACTAACGTAGAGTTTGGGGTTGGGTTTCGCACTGTTCCAGTAGTGAACGGAATCTGGCGGCGGAACAGAAAGAAGGGTCAAACAGTTATGAGCCGGTTACGAAAGGTTCTCGATCCGAGCAGGACGGGCAAAGATGCGGAGAGTCTCGAAAAGACTCTGCTGAAACTGGTTGTCGGCCAGGATGAAGCGATCGAGCAGATTGTCAATATCTATCAGATGCACGTCACCGGCTTATGCGCGCCGGGACGTCCTGTTGGGAATTTCTTGTTTTTGGGGCCGACAGGTTCGGGCAAGACTCGCACGGTGGAGGCGACGGCGGAAGCGCTCGTTCATAATCCCCGCGCGGTGATTAAAATCGATTGCGCCGAATTTCAGCACAGCCACGAGATTGCCAAGCTGATCGGTTCGCCTCCCGGCTATCTGGGCCACCGCGAAACTCATCCGCTGCTGAGTCAAGAGGTGATTAACCAGCACCACACCGACACGGTAAAGATCAGCTTCATTTTGTTTGACGAGATTGAAAAGGCGAGCGATGCTCTTTGGAACCTGCTACTGGGCATTCTGGATAAAGCAACGTTAACTCTCGGGGACAACCGTAAGGTTGATTTCTCCAAAGCCATGATTTTCATGACCAGCAATCTGGGTGCTTCCGAGATGAGTTCGCTGGTTGCTCCCAAATTGGGTTTCGGAAAGGGACTGCCTGTTTCAGAAGGGAACGAATCCCAGGAAAAGCTGTCCAAGAAGGTGTCCCGTAGCGGGATCGAAGCGGCTCGCCGGAAATTTACGCCGGAGTTCATGAACCGCATTGATAAGGTTGTAGTGTTCAAGCCGCTGGGCGAGTCCGAGTTGCGTCGTATTCTAGACCTGGAACTGGGCCAAGTGCAGCAGCGCATTCTGCTTTCGCCAGCCGAAAAGTCATTTGTGTTCACGGTTTCGGATGCGGGCAAGCAGTTTCTGCTGACGGAAGGCACCGATATCAAGTACGGTGCTCGGCATTTGAAGCGTGCGATTGAACGGCTGCTGGTACACCCTTTATCGAACCTGATGGCGACCAGTCAGGTCAATGCCGGTGATTGGGTACAGGCGGACTTTGATACGGAAAGCCGCTGTCTAGTCTTTACCAAAGAAGCGGAAGGACTGGAAATCCAGACCATGGCTAACATGATCGGCGAAAATTTCAAAATGCCGGCAGTAGCAGCGGCGGCTTCTGCTTCAGCTGACTTGCTCAAAACTGCTTCGGCGGGTAAGTCTTCTAAGAAGTAGCTCTTATCGCTGGATTTTTACCAT
>JAFAZU010000561.1 GCA_019239585.1 Acidobacteriaceae bacterium | reverse complement strand
CCAATAAAACCTTTCAAACTCCCTCTATCAAAATTGATTCGCCTTCTATCCAATCCGCTACTGAACTCTAGAAACTCTGCTTCTGACAGCTTCTTAAGTGCTTGAGCGACCAGCAGCAACTCATTGGCACACAAAATGCATTTGCGTAGCATCGCCACGCGAGATTGGCACGACGAAGGTTAATGGCCCAATCGAATAACGGACTTTTCCAAGTCCAATCAATGACGTAGGTCAAATCGTCGGCACGCACAACGATGCAAGCCGTCCCGCCAGGCTTCTCAGCTGCAAAGGAGGAAAATTCATGACACGCAATGTTTTTTTGGTCTTTGTCACCGTTGGACTCTTCAGTTCAATGAGTGCCTGGGCAGATTCGGCAGATTCGTATCACATCACAACGATTGACGCCCCTGGGGCTGTTCAGACTTACGCCAACGGCATCAACAATCGAGGGGAAATCGTTGGACTCTTTTACGTCCCGTCTACCGGGCTGAATGGCCACGCCTTTCTGCTGCGGGATGGGGTTTGGTCGACCTATTTTCTAAACCCCAGCGGTACGCAGTTCAACGGCATCAACGACGAGGGCAAGATTGTTGGACTGAACGACGGAGGGGCCTTGTTTGAACAACATCGAGGGCGTCTGACGAAGATCACCAAGATCGCCGTTCCTGGAACGACCCAGACCCAGCCGAATGGGATCAATGACCTAGGTCAGATCGTCGGCTGGACCGTCATCGAGAATGCCTATACGTACAGCTTTCTGTTTTCCCATGGCAAGTACTCGACGTTCAACTACTTGGGCAGAGCGCAAGGCATCAACAACGCGGGCCACATCGTGGGGGAGTGCTATCCAGGAACTTACCCCCCGGGGGGCGGCTGTTTTTGGGCTAACGGAATCAACGAACCGCCAACGGTGATCAACTATCCCGGCCGCAATGGCAGCAGCGTTCTTACAGGCATTAACGATTGGGACCAAATCGTTGGATTCTATTTTGATTCCGCCAACGTTGTGCACGGCTTGATAAGCACCTATGGTGTAGTGACCAGCTTTGATGTGCCGGGTTCGACGGCCACACAGCTCTCTGGCATCAACGACCGTGGCGAACTAGTCGGCAATTATACAGACTCAGCCGGAACTATCCATGGTTTTCTCGCCACACCCGTCTGCTGGGACGACGGGAAATGATCAAGCCGGTTGTCGCGCTGCATTTAAATTGCGGAGAGCGGGAGATTCCGGGGGCAGGTTTTAGAAAAGCCAACTGCCCGTCGGGTAACCTGCTCGCATGCTTGCACTTTCCCTCTCATCATCGGCACACTATCAGCTTTGAGTCGTGCTCTGTGGCATCAGTCCGCTGATCTGGCGGCGACTGCTGGTCAGCAACGAAACCAGCGTCGCCGAACTCCACGACATTCTCCCAATCGTTTTCGGCCGGAGCGGTGAACACCTCCACCGCTTCCGTATCCACGGTAGAGGGGGTAGACCCAACAGTTGTGCTCTGAGCCGCCATTTGGATCATTTGAGGGGTAGGTGTAGCGGATCGATAACAGAAACGCTCCGGCTCGATAACAAGCACCGTTTTCGGCTCACATTGGGGGTCTTGGCCACTTTCGATGAATGAGGCTGGAGCATCGCCACATCCCTACCTAGTGTGACTACATCTTTATAGATAGGATGAGCTCTCTTCTCTCTCGCTTGCTGCCGGACGCCTCCTGCGTTCGGCTGGAAACCTGGCATCTCGACCCCGCTTCTTCTGCGATCACTCTGACCTTGCGTGCTCGCCAGCGTACGGCGTGCTGTCCACTTTGTCATCAACGATCGCGGCGCGTTCATAGCCGCTACGAGCGCACCCTCGCCGACCTGCCCTGGGGCGCCTCTGCCGTCACGATCCGGCTGCAAGTCCGACGTCTCTTCTGCGATGCGCCCGGCTGCGCACGTCGTATCTTTGCCGAACGCCTGCCTGGAATGGCTGTGCCCTGGGCCCGGAGAACGACGCGCTTCGCGGAGCGACTCACGGCCGTAGGCTTGGCGCTGGGCGGGGCAGCGGGTGCGCGCCTCAGCCGAGCGTTGGGGACGGTGGTGAGCCGAAATACATTGCTGCGCCTGGTCCGTCGTGCGCCACAGCCCGACGGTGTGACGCCCTCCGCCCTGGGCGTGGATGACTGGGCGTGGCGCAAGCGCGATACCTACGGCACCGTGCTGGTGGACCTCGACCGGCACCGGCCCGTGGCGCTTCTCCCCGACCGCGAGGCCGACACCTTAGCCGCTTGGCTGCGCGAACACCCCGGCGTGACGGTCCTTGCGCGCGATCGCGCCGGTGCCTATGCCAAAGGGGCCCGCGACGGCGCACCCCAAGCCGTGCAAGTGGCCGACCGCTTCCACCTGCTGCAGAATTTGGCGGAGGCCCTGGAGGTGGCCTTCACTACTCACGCCCGCGACCTCCGAGCCGTAGAACAACAGGCTCTGTGCCAGATAGAAACGACGGTGCCGGGCAGCATCCATCTTGCACCGCCCGAGACCCAGGCGAAGGCGAAAGCCTTAGCGAGCGAACGCCGGGAACGGCGTCGGGCTCGACACGAGCAAGTCTGGGCGCTGCATCGCCAGGGCTGGCCCGGTCACGCCATCGCCCAGCAGCTCGGCATTGGCGTCACGACTGTATTCCGCTACTTGCGCCACGAGGTCTTCCCCGAACGCAAGAGCCGTAGCGATGGCGGGCGCAGCCGGGTCGATCCGTGGCAAGACGTGGTACGGGAGCACTGGCACGCGGGCCGCCACCAAGCGCGTTGGCTGTTCCACACGTTGCAGCAACAGCATGGCTATCGGGGCAGTTATCCGACTCTCGCACGCTATCTGCAGCGCCTGCGTGCCGCCGAAGGAATCTCGTCAGCGCGCCCACCACTGCCCGCGCGACCCCGGCCGGTGCCGGTGGCCGCCCGGAGAGTGTGGACTCCGCGCACGGCGGCCTGGCTGGTGCTGCGCCGAGGGGAGAAGCGCAGTGTGGAGGAGCAAGCGTGGTTAGCTGAACTGCGCCGGCACGCCCCGGCGCTGGACGAGGCGGTCGCATTGGCGGAAGAGTTCATCGGACTATTGCGCGAGCGTGCTCCCGACCGTCTTGATCCTTGGCTGCAGCGGGCGGAACGCAGCACCGTGCGGCCACTCCGGGGTTTTGCTAAACGTCTGTGGGCCGACTACGACGCCGTGCGCGCGGCAGTGACGCTGGCCTGGAGTAGCGGTCAAACCGAGGGACAGATCAACCGGTTGAAAATGATCAAACGCCAGATGTATGGGCGCGCCGGCCTGGACCTGCTCGGCCGCCGGTTCCTGCTAA
Source organism: Acidobacteriaceae bacterium (assembly GCA_019239585.1). Classification (GTDB taxonomy): domain Bacteria; phylum Acidobacteriota; class Terriglobia; order Bryobacterales; family Bryobacteraceae; genus Bog-105. Next base: position 1,808 of record JAFAZU010000561.1, on the reverse strand, counting down.
GTAGGTCCGCAAAAGTGTTGCAGCAAATTCTTAAGCCAGAAGCGAGGGGAGAGAATGCCTGCTTTTCGGAGTGCTTCCTGTTTGCTGAGCCCCAGCACCCATTGGGCCGCTTGTTCCGCCAACTCGTCCATCGAAGCAGCTTGGCGATTGGCTGCGATGAGCCGTTTCAGTTCGCGCCACAACTGGTCCATGGCATTCAACTCGGGCCATTGCTTCGGCAACCAGACCAGTTCGATGGACAACTGTGCGGCGAGTTGTTGGGTTCTCGCTGCCGTGTGGGCCGATGCTTCATCCAACAAGAGCCAGACCGTAGCGGCACGCCGGTAACCACGGCGAACTGCTTGGAAGAGCACCTGCACATCCGGCGCTCCTTCGCCCCGGCGCTGCACCACGATGCGGTGGCCGGTGCGCACGTTGACAGCGCCGAACAAGACACGCTTGGCGTTGCGTCCCGTGACGGGAACCCGGGCCTGCTCGCCTTTCCGAGCCCAGACCGAGCGTAACGGCGGAAACAAGCGCAGTCGCGTGGCATCGACAAAGAGCAGCACGTCGTCCGGCTTCATCTGCTTCAGACGGCGGACAATCGCCCTTTTTTCTGCGCCACGTGTGGTTCACGCTCATGAAAAACATAGCGCGGACGCTTCCAGTGATACTCATACTCGTGCAGACGGCGGCGAAGCGTGTCTTCCGACAAAGAGCATTGATAGTGCTGACGCAAGTGCGTGACCAGTAAAGGAACAGTCCAGGTGGTCGCTTGATAGCCCTCCTGACGCGGATCACGGGCGAGAATCTGGGCCAGCCGCTGTTCTGTGAGCGCCGGGGCTAGCCGGGGTCGCCCGGAACGCGGCTCATCGCTCAGATCCTGAGGGTTGCGAGCCGCCAAATATCTTTGTGTCCAGCGGTACACGCTCGCGCGGTCCACACCGGCCAGACGGGCTGCTTCGGCTACGGTGTAGCCTTCGGCGACCCGGAGCATCGCCTGCGCCCGTTGAAACAAACGCAATTCGGAAGCCGAAGACATCGCTTTGGCAAGGCGACGACGATCATGCCCGGAGAAGTGGTCTGCCAGGTAGTCCTGCTCGCTTCCCATGCTCCTATTGTGCTTTGAGACTGACTTGCTGCAACACTTTTGCGAACCTACTTAGCCGCCTAATCATCGAAAGTGGCCAAGACCCTCAATGTGGTTCAGAAACAGGCCTTGTTCTCAACTCGGCACGTTTTTGTTATCAGCTCGCCACACCTAGGTCTTGACCGCGTTTACATACAGGCGAAGCGGTATGCTGCAGGCAATAATATCGGGTCCGGCGCAATACGAGATTTTTTCGGTAGCTTAGATCGTCACAAAGCTACCAAGGGATTGTTTGTCACAACTTCAAGCTTTTCCCCCTCTGCAAAGGAAACCGCAGAGTTTTTGAGCAAGCGCATTGTGCTAATTGATGGCGATCAACTCGCGGCCCTCATGGTTCGCCAGAACATAGGGTGCAGGATCGAAGATACGCTTCACATCAAAAAAATTGACGAAGAGTTTTTTGAAGCGTAGTTCGCCGTGGTTCATAAAGGGTAAGTTTTGAGAAACTCTATGCCGCAGATGAATAGTTGAGCGCCGAGGCTCAACTCTATTCACGAAGATTTCGGTGCCTCCGCTGCAGCGTTTTGAGGCAGTTTAGCAGGCGAATCTTGAATTCCCAAGGCTGCTGTGAAACTCCTGAGAAGGTCGGCACCCGTTACAACAGTCACATACAGAAGCACAAGGAAAACGATCAGGCTTCCTGAAAGGAAGATGGCTAGCTCCAAAAATTCGAGAATGG
>JAFAZU010000602.1 GCA_019239585.1 Acidobacteriaceae bacterium | reverse complement strand
GATCGAAAGAAGTATACCTATCTGGAAGCGCTCGGGCGGCTGCTGGCGGGGATGGCGCCGTGGCTTGAATCCGGCGATAATTCCGGAAGGGAAGCGGGGCTTCGCAATCATTATGCAGCCCTATCGCAATTTTCCGATGTTTGTAGGGGTGTAGGAATAAGCTGGAAGGATGCCCTCTGCCCTTTCGCTCGATCTACGAAGCCGCATTGTCTCGGCCTGCCAAGCGGGTGAACTCACACAGGTCGAAGTGGCGGACGTGTTCCAGGTCCATGTGAAAACGGTCGAGAAGCTGTGGCGGCACTTTCGCCGTACTGGGTCCGTGCAGGCCAAGCCACACGGTGGTGGGGTTAAGGCTCATCTGGCCGGGCACGAAGAAGACCTGCGCCGTCTGATTGCGGAACAGAGTGATCACACCCTAGCCGAATATGTCGCTCTGCTCTGGCAACGCCATCATGTTATCACCAGCGTGCCCGTGCTCTCGCGCACGCTCAAAGCGCTCGGTCTGCCACAGAAAAAAGTCACTCACGGCGGCGGAGTAGAATCGGCCTGCAACCGAGCGGGCACGGCGGCGTTTCCAAAGCAAACTGAGCCGAGTGTTGCCGAAGGATCTGGTCTTTGTCGATGAAAGCGGTGCCCGCACCGACCTGACGCGCCGCTATGGACGAGCGCCGAAAGGCGAGCGCGTGCGCGAAGCGGTGCCACATGGGCACTGGAAAGTGCTCACGATTTTGGGCGCTCTCGGCACGAAAGGCGTGCAAGCCAGCATGACGGTCGAGGCGGCCACCGATGCCGAGGTGTTCTTAGCCTTTGTCGAGCACGTGTTAGCACCCAGCTTGCGTCCGGGCCAGATTGTGGTCATGGACAACCTGTCGGCCCATAAACAATCAAAAGTGCGCCGCCTCTTAGCGGCCCGCCGGTGCCGCCTGTGGTACTTGCCGCCCTATTCACCCGACCTGAACCCGATGGAGTTGGCCTGGAGCAAGCTGAAAACGTTTTTGCGCGGGGCCAAAGCCCGGCTCCGGCCCGCCCTGGAACAAGCTGTCGCAACAGGGCTCGGCACGATTACAGCTCAGGATGCACGAAACTGGTTTCGCCATTGCCGTGCTGCCCTATAGTCATCAGAAAATTGCGCTAGCGGTGGACTAACACGCCAGAGATAAAGTCGTTCAGACTATGTGCTACTATCGGACCCCATAATGATTTCGAGTACCGAAAGACGAGGGCCATGATTACTCCGAACACAAAGACGAACACGGCATTATAAGCGGTGAGCGTACCGAGGCGTATCCAGCCAGGGATATGAGCGGTGACGAAAAGAACGCTGGACATCACGACCGACCTCCAGAATCCGAATCGCTCTGTGAGCTTCTGCAAAATGAATCCGCGGAATGGCACTTCCTCAAAGAAGCCAATCAGGATGGCAGTGTTCACGATGCTATTCCAAGTTACGTACGGTCCGCGCCAAGTCGACGGTCCTGTCCGCACGAGAGCGGCGGCAAAATTTACAGCCGAAAGCACCAGACCGAAGGCGAGACCCCGACCCCAATGCTGCCGCAGTCTCAGGTACTCTGTAGCATTAACTCGATCCACATGGCGTAAATACCAGAACACCGGCAGAACCCAAATGAGAAATCGGAATACAATGTTGATTACTGCATACAGGAGGGTTGTGCTGCCGACGTTTCTGACAGCCCAGGGATAGACGCCATAAACCCACACGGTGGTCCAAGTGAAATAAAAGATCACCAGATAGCCAATAAATGGGGCGAGAGAATGCTTGCTCATGCTAAAGGGCTGAAAGATCGCACAGGCAACGAGGCCTTCGATAGAGGGCCTGCACCCTAGTTTTATCTGCTTCGCACACTTATCTTCTCGATTCGAGGATCGGTGACAATTGGCTGCGGCTGGAGATGCCGAGCTTGTCGTAGGCGCGCGAGAGGTGGCCTTCGATGGTCTTGAGCGTCACGTAGAGCTGTTGAGCGATGTCGCGATTCGAGTGACCTTCGGCCGCTAACCGAATGACGCGGAGTTCGCCGGGAGTCAGTGCTTCGAGACCGGTACGCCACTCGCGCCGGGGTCGAGCGCCGGTTGCTTTGAGTTCCTCGCGAGCGCGGGCCGCCAGCGGTCGAGCACCACAACGGGCAGCGAGGTCGAGGCCTTCAGCGAGCGGCTCGCGCGCAGCGGCACGGCTGCCGCTCCGGCGCAGCGCAGCGCCCAACTCCACGAGCGAATGCGCCCGCTCCAGCAGCGCAGGAGAATTTGCAAGCATGGATACCGATTCAGCCAGCAGTTCCAATCCCGATTTGCCCCTCTGAGCCAGCCCGGCAACACGAAGGGCAATGCCGAGTGCGCGGGGTGTTCCATGGACTCTCAAGTCCGACAGTTCGGCTTGCGCGGCCTCGAGTGCGCGGTTAGGCTCTCCCAGCTGTATCAGAGCCTGGGCCGCACCAGCGCGGGCATGGAGATACCCGACGTCCCGCATCTCCGTGCCCCAGACTTCGACACTGAACATCGCGGCACACCTCTGAAAATCCGTCAGCGCCTCCGCCGGCCGGCCTTGGGCGAGACGGAGCCGTCCACGCGCCGCCGGGATCAGTACGGTTGCCACGCCTGCCGGCCAGCCTTCCTGGGGAATAAGCGCAAGTAGCGCCTGCGCTTCGTCCCATTCACCCGCTTCGATAGCGACATCGGCCAGGACTGCCACGGTAAAGGGAAGGCCTGTTCGAAAGTCGCTCTCCTGAAGAACCCGCAACGCGACCCGTGCAGCCGATTCAGCCTCCGGAAGCGCCCCGAGCCGCAGTTTCAGAAACCCGAGAGTGCTGAACGTGGCGATCAGTGCGCGCGCGCTGCCCGAGCGGTAAGCCTGTGTGGTCATGGATTCCAGGGCGGCAGTGACTTTGTCAAAGCGCTCCGCTACGACGAGACTCCGGAGCAGCGCAGCGCGCACGTTCCAGTCTTCGACACGGGCTTCTGCGCGCGCAAGAGCTTCTTCAAGATGGATGGCTGCTTCTTGTGAGGGCCTACCGGCGAGGCACATCGCAATACCTCGCGCAACGGCGAGCGCCTCCGCCGGAAACCCAGCCCGGGCATCGGAGCAGAGGCGCTGAATTGCCGGCACCACGCGCGAGGCACAACGCGAGTCGTGCAGGGCGTAAAACACCAGATATCCCTCGATCCGTGCAGCGAGTGCAGGATCGGCCCCGCCAAGCTCCGCCAGTGCCTTTTCAAGCACTTCCATCGCGTCCGGATAACGAAAAACCGTAGCGTATACTGCAGCGACCTCGAGAGCGATTTCGGCCCGTTCATGCGGACCGGCCGCTTGCCGCAGTGCTTGCTCAAGAAGGATGCTGGCCCTCTCGTACCCGGTGCTCGCCTCTGCCTGGGCCGCCTCGCGCAGCATACTCAGCCGCTGCTCGATGGGAGGCGGCTCGGCCAGCGCGCGCTCCAGTAATCGGGCTGCGGCCTGTGTCGCGCCACTCGCCAGAGCAATCCGCGCAGCCTCAGCAAGGCGTGTCACCATCCAAATATCGCCAGCGGGCCGTACGCTCAAAAGGTGTGCGGCGACCTGTCCGGCAGGTGCTCCATCGGCGTGGAGCAGGCGTGCAGCGGAACGGTGGGCCGCTTCGCGCTCGTCACTGCTCATAGATGTTTCAACCGCGTCGCGCACGACCGGGTGAATAAAGGTGGGAGGGTGATCGGAGGCCAACACCTCACGACGAACCAGGTTCGCGGCTAGGCGCGTCGCGTCCGACATTTTCACCCCGGCAATCGCCGCCGCATGACGCAGCTCGCAACTATCCCCGAGTATCGCTATCGCTTGCGCGAGGCGCAGCGCACCCGGATCCGAACTGCGCACACGGGCGATCACGAGCCGTGCAATCTCCTCGCGTCCACACGCAAGCAGTTCGGAGGGCCGATCGTTCTTTCGTAGTCGGTCCTCGAGTTCGATCGCACGCAACAATTCGTTCAGATAAAGAGGGTTGCCGCCGCTCGCGGTCCAGACGGCCGCGCACAGCTCGTTTGTCGCCGTGTCGCCCACCGTGTCGCGAATGATCATCCCAACAGCGCTTTCGCTCAACAGCGCGGGCCGCACCACAGTTGCTGCGGTGCGCAAGGCCAGCAACGGCCCGCTCATCGCGTTTGGCTCGCCCGGTCGTAGCGCCACGATCAGTGCCAGGGCGAGTCCCTCCAGCCGTGTTGCCAGATAGGCCAGCCAGCGGAGCGAAGGTTCATCCCCCCAGTGGGCGTCATCGACTGCCAGCAAAAGCGGCCGAAGACCCGCGAGGTTAGCAGACAGCCAGTAGAAGCCGTGCAACAAAGCAAACAGAGTGTCTCGCTCCGGAGTGCCGGTGAGCTGGCCCAGGAGCAGTGGGCGCACGGCGGCTGCCGGCCCGGCCAGCAACGCCTCGCGCTCCTGTGCGTCCGTGTTCGCCAGATGACGTTCGAACAACTGGCGTACGACACCGAACGCGAAGTCTGCCTCTAATTCCGAGCCGCGAGCACGCAAGATCTGGCAGCCTACCTCTTGGGCTCGTTGGCAGGCCGCTTCCAGCAACGACGTTTTGCCGATGCCTGCCCCGCCTTCGACCATGAGAAGCCCGCCTTCGCGCTCCAACAGCGCCTCTACGGCCGCCAACTCGCGCTCGCGCTCGACCAACTGCTTCACGAGAGATTTCATTATAAGCGCGTTGCGTCTGCGCTGGCTGTACCGGCGACAGAAGCCGCTCAAATCCTGGAATGGGCCGCCACGAGAAAAGGTGAGGGTGCGAAATAGAAAAAACCAGGGTGCCCGCCCCCTATCGAAGCGCCCACGGTGGCGGCGATGATGATACGGCAGCACAAAAAGGAAGAACAAATGAATCGATCTGTCAGACAGAAATTTTTTAGTAGTGCGAAACAGAGGGTTCGCGTATTCACGGGCGTTGCGCTGATGGCTGGTGTCCTCTCGCTCGCGGTGGGTGCCCGGACACCTTGGCCCGTACACGCCGACGACGATGAGCGGGAGGAAGGGAAAGTCGAACGAGGTTTCGCCATCGCTCCCGTACCGCTGAACCTGGACGGGAAAGAAAGGCGATTGGTCGGTTTGGGTAGTTACATCGTGAATGCGCAGATTCCCTGCAACGATTGCCACACTCAAAACACTTCGACCGAATTCATTCCCACCGGAAATCCCTATCTCCTACACCCGCCCTTTACCGGCAAGAAGAAGATCAATGCGGCAGCTTACTTAGCTGGAGGCAATGACTTTGGCCCGCTGATTCCAGGTTCCGCACACATTGTCTCTCGCAACCTGACACCCGACCGGACGGGACTTCCGGAAGGAGGACATACGTTTGAACAGTTTCGGGAGATCTTGCGAACCGGTGTGGATTTTGATCACCAGCACCCCACGTGTTCCGGAGCACCGAACGAAAACTGCCTTCCGCCACCGTTTAATGGAGATGTTCTTCAGATCATG
>JAFAZU010000589.1 GCA_019239585.1 Acidobacteriaceae bacterium | reverse complement strand
CACAGTCCCGTGCTCAGCACCACGCCCCACCAAGGATCTCCGAAGAGAACTTGGCCGATGGCCATGGCAAACCCGGTTGCGATTGGGTACTGGGAAGTATAAGTAGGCTGCTGAAGGAGGTAAATCGATTCAAAGTGCTGCCAGTACGGATGGGGCGGGTTGGTAAGTCGTCCCGAGGCAAAAGTATCTGCGATGAGTAAATGACCAAACTCATCGTGAATGGCAGGATCTGGAATAGGAAACATCGGTACCAGCGCCGTCCGAATCAGAATTGCTGTGATGCCTACCAGCCAGACGGATGCAGCTTTGTGATGTGCAAGTCTGCCCCCATAATGCGCACAGGCGCCGAAGAACCTTCGGCCAAGGTAGGGTTTCCAGAGAGCAATTCCGCAAAGGATTGCTACTGCGAATACTTGAATTAGCAGTAGGGGGAAGTTTATGTCGCCGCTAAATAACATTCAGCCTCTTATGGAGCGCGTAAAGGGTCAATTCTCCTCACGATATCCATTTAAGGACGCGAATGATGCCCATCTTGGCGCCCTGTTTGTGCGCGGAGACGTCCTGGCGGTTCTCAATCTCTGAACGATTATTTTGATAATACTGATAAGCCCGCCACAGCATTTCTTCGTTTGTCAGCGTCGGCGTCCAACCGAGGGATCGCTTGATTTTGCTCGTATCGAACATGAAGTTCTGAGCAATCATCTTGTAATGGTATGGTCCCAACGGTGAAACTTTCAAAAGATGGGCGACCCTCATCGCCAACAGGGTTGGCCCCTGCGGTAGTGAAGCGACCTGAGCACCGCTTTGGGCCTTTTGGGCGACATACTCATAGACGGCGCGCAACGATTTCACGTTATCGGAACCAATATTAAAAACAGCCGACCGGTCGTAATCAATACAACGAATACAGGCATCAGCGAGATCACCGGCGTAGATAAACTGATACTTGTTCCGGCCCGATCCCACCACCCAAACCTTGCGGCCTTCATGAATAAACTCGAACAGGATTGATAGCAGCCCAAGCCGTCCGAAGTCAATGATGGTTGGGCATCGAATGATGATGGCATGAAAGTCGTTGCTGAATCTTTGGAGAATCTTCTCGCCTTCGAGCTTTGAACGGCCGTAAATTTCTATAGGGTTCGGCGGTTCTTCTTCGGTAATGGCGTGAGGCACGCCCTCTCCCCATAAACAATTAGAAGAAGTGAAGATCACCTTGGGAACTTTGTACTTCTTTGCCAGCTCGGCGATGTTTAACGTTGCATCGACATTGGAGGTCCATAACAAACGCTCGTCCATATTGCCGTGCGCCAACATGGCTGCTATATGAAGAACTGCATCAAAGCGATGTTCAGCGAAAATGCGCTCCAGCAATTCGCGATCCCGAATGTCTCCCTGGACTGCAGTTAAATTCGGGTGAACCGTATCATCTTTATGTAAATCTATACTCACACAGGAGCAACCAGTGTCGAGTAAACGCTGTTTCAGCAGCCCTCCAAAAAAGCCGGCGCCTCCCGTGAGCAAAACTGTTCTCATCGTCAGGTTTCTTTATACCATTCGAGTTTGCTGCGCTCAACTCAGACCGTACGGTGGATACGGTCAGTTTGATTCATAAAACGAGACCGCTGAATATACAATCGGAAAGGCTATACTTTAACTTTGTCTTTCGCTTGCGTAAAATATTGTCCCAATGCGCAAACGGGGTCGGGTACTCCGTTGTTTTATTGCCTACTGAGTTTCATGATACTGTGCATGGCCGGCATTCATAACTCATGACATATGGCATATTTGGCGGGACGTGGCCGCTTGTTGGCGTCGAGTTTTTATTGGTAGGCATCGCATTATTCGTTGCGATCCTGGCACCGAATAGCATTTTGCGACTGCTCACACCATGCGAACAGTTCTTCTGTAAGGCCGCCCGCCGTCCCTGGCTGGCGCTTTTGCTTGCAGCAGGCGCGCCTCTCGTGCTAAGGGGCCTAATTCTGCCGCTATATCCATTGCCTTCGCCCAGCGTGAATGACGACTACAGCAACCTGCTGCAAGCAAGCACCTTCGCTGCGGGGCGAGCTACCAATCCCACGCCTCCGTTCTGGCAGCACTTTGAATCGATTTTCATCTTTTGTACTCCGACCTACAACTCTCAGTACCAGCCAGGACCAGGGCTGTTCCTCGCGGCAGGAAAGATTCTGGCGGGCCATCCATGGTGGGGTGTTTACGGGGGTATGGGCCTCCTGTTTGGAACTTTGTGCTGGGCGCTCGGTCAATCTATTCCCTGGCGTTGGGCCCTGTTAGGATCTCTGCTGGCTGCTATGCAGTTTGGCGTATTTGGTTACTGGATGAACAGTTATTCCAGCGGCGCCGTTCCGGGTATTGGCGGAGCTCTTGTCTTCGGCGGACTGGTACGAACACGCCAACGGCGTGAAGGTTGGGCGGCGGCGCTTATTGCGATTGGTTTAGTTTTTCTGGCTGCGAGCCGGCCGTTCGAAGCCGTTCTCTGGGGGATCGGCGCTGTTTTGTTTCTGGCCCCAGCCAAGCTGTCCTTTAGAACGCTTGTGCCGGGGGGGTTACTGCTAATAGCCGGCGCGGGCGCGCTGCTCTGGTATAACTGGCGGGTTACAGGTAACGCCTTTGAGCCACCCTATCTGCACAATTTGAAATTGTATGGCACGCCACAGCCGTTCTTCTGGCAACCGCCTGTCAGGATTGCCAGTTTTCGCCATGCGGAGCTGCGTGACATTTATCTTTTCCAAAAGCACTTTTACGACCAGCGCACATCATTTTCAGGGCTTCTTCGCGGCATGGCCAGACGCTTGGCTGACGCTTGGCTGTTCTTTGTGGGACCTGTGCTGCTTCTTCCTCTCCTGTGGATACCGGCTCTGTGGAAAGACAAGCGCGTGCGGGTTTGGCTGGTTGTTATTGTTCTTTTCCTGATTGACCATCTCACGTTTCACCGCTGGTATCCGCTGCACTCCGCGCCCGAGGCGATCCTCTTCTGCCTGATACTGGTTGAGTGCTGGCGACGCCTTCGATTGCTGCAATTTCACCGGAAGCCGGTAGGACTCGCTACGACCCAACTGCTTCTCGTTTGCGGTTGTTTAAGCCTGCTTATTCCCATCGCAGGGAGAGCTGTGCAGCCGTACCTTCCGCCATCGGCCAAAGGAATCAGCGTGCTGTGGAGACCCCAGTTCCAGACCGACACTCCGCGGGATCAGATCATACGCGAGTTAAACAACCTCGGTGGGAAGCACCTGATTTTCGTTCACTATAGGCCGGACCACAGCCCGCATGTGGAATGGGTTTACAACGGGGCAGACATATCTGGATCGCGAATCATCTGGTCTCGGCAAGTAAATAGGGCAAGCGATCAGGCATTAGCTGCTTATTTCCACGATCACAAACCCTGGATACTTGATGCGGATAGCGACCCGCCGCATCTAGTACCTTTTGACCAAGTAGGTCCGGAAAGTTCCTTAGCCGACCCACGCCCAGATAGTAAAGCACCGGCTTTATAGCTGCCGGCCGTTACATTGAGCATGCTCGTTTTTGTACGGGTGATCGTTATTACACGACAGTTGACGGTATGATGCGCCTTCAAATTGCTGCTGGAAGTATAATGCATCGTAATGTGGTAGCGGTTAAGGCCAGCAACTTTTTTCAGTCTTAGCAGCAATACCAGTACCCAAAAGTCGGGATAAGACGGCTAAGATAATGATGTGGCCCAGTGAAACGTGCGCGATGGGACCGATTGGAATCGTGTAAGGTTTGCCTAAAATGCGCGTTATTGCCGAGAGATTGCTGCTCGTTCCAATTCATAGCGGGCTGAATCTTGATGAGGGTGAAGAACGACAATTGCTGTAACCCAAATAGCAAATGCTGGAAGAAATAACAGGATACCAACACGCCAACTGTTTAAAGCTTCAGGGTTTTGTTGTAACCTGTACAAAGCTTTCATCAAAAATTTTCAAATTATCAACTAATATTTGTATGAGCCTGGATCCAAGCATGAGCGGTCGAAAAGCCAATTCACAAGTGACATAAACAATGCCTGCCGATTCTTTGTCCGAACCAAAATTGTTGACGACCCTCGATAATGAGCTGGAAGCATTACCAGCGAGCGGTGATATTGATGACGAGCAGCGCGGGCGGAACTTAGCAGTACCAGTGTTTTGGTCTGTGATTGCAGGTCTTACATTTTTAAGCTTGATTGTGATTCTGCAAGTTGCAAGCGGAGCCTATACAGGTGAGTTTAATGTTTACCCTGACGAGGCATCCCACTATGTAACCTCGCTTATGGTATGGGATTACATTGCCCACTTTCATTTCGAACCACCCATTAGATTTGCACAAGAGTACTACCACCATTATCCAAAAGTAGCGATTGGTCACTGGCCGCCTTTCTTTTATGTGGTGCAAGCTTTCTGGATAGCGCTGTTCTCCCCATCTAGAGCCTCAGTCCGTCTTGAAGTCGCTTGCACGACAGCGCTGGTGGCGTACGTCGTATTTCGAGAAGCACGCCAGTGGTTCGGATGGAAACTAGGCTTTTTTGCCGGTCTATTGACTCTCTGCCTGCCCATCATACAGACTTACAGTGATGAAGAAATGGCTGAGGCGCTTCTGACACTCATGTGTTTTGGCAGCACGGTTTTCTTTGCGCAATATGTGGATTCCGGGCGTTGGCGGGACGGTCTTCTGTTTGGCGGATTCTTCTCCCTTGCTGTGCTTACTAAAGGCAGCGGCTGGTTATTAGCAATCGTGCCGCCGGTGACCCTGATGCTGACACGCGATTGGAAAGTCTTGCGGCGGTTATCATTCTGGGTGTCGCTTGCCCTAGTCTCTATTTTGTGTGTGCCTTGGCAGCTCATGACGATGCGACTAGTTGACCAGGGATGGGATGGAGGATCAAAGCCAAATCTTTCCTATACTCTGAGCGCTTTAGGGGAATTCTTAGGGCTTTTCCCATCCATACTCGGTCCTGTCCTGTTGACGTTTATGTTGGTGGGTATTGCAGTGCTAATAGTCCGTCCCTTCCTGCGCGGAAGAGTTCCAGCTCATACATCAGCGATGTTCGCGCTTATTCTAGGGGTTTGGATTTTTCATTCTCTGGTGCCGGCCGGCGTGGAAGATCGCAAGCTTGTGATTGCTGTTCCTGCCATGGTTTTATTTACTTTAGGGGGCATTGTTTGGGTCGCAAATCAGATTCCGCGTCAAAACGTTTTGTTCAGGTGGAGATGGTTGTTAGTGGGCGGCGTGGCAACGATTAGTTTCTTCGTTGGTACATTTTATATTCCGAGAGTGCCGCACTATGGGTTTATTGAGGCTGCTCGCTTTCTGACGACACGACCCGAATTCAAGTCGGCAACTGTTCTTGTCTCATCGGAATC
>JAFAZU010000579.1 GCA_019239585.1 Acidobacteriaceae bacterium | reverse complement strand
GGCGCGCCAGCCACCAGGGAGAGGTCCACATCTTTCCAGTCCTCGCCCACTACGTTGTCAATAATGGCCCAGCCCTGCAATAGTGAATTCCCTTCCTGCTTCGTATTCAATACGAGCCGGTAAGTTGATTTCCAGACAGGCACCTCGCTGATATAACTTACATAAAGTGAACGATCACCTGCTCCAGCCGTAGAGATCACCATTTGACGCACATCAGCTTCCCGTCCGGTCGACAGAACATCCAGAAAGCGGTTTACTTTTCCAGACAGACCCGGCTCCAGCAGACGGACGGAAAAAGAAGGCGAGATCTCCGTGGTTCTCAATTCACCGCTGTCTGAAATCAGCGAGAGATAATCGACTTCGACGGTGACTCCGCCGGAGGTTCGACTTTTGCGCTCGGTGCTGAGAAGCCGGCCTGTCATAACCGAAGCGCCGTTTCTCACTTCCAGTTTGGCTCCCCGCAGCGCGCCCAGGAAATCGGCCAGTGTCGTTTTTTCGCCTGCTGGAAGACGCAGATCGCCTAGCTGCCGGTCAAGCGGTGCTGCACTGCTATAAGCTACGCCGGTAATTCGCCCTCCATGGAGGTCGAGAACGGTCAGCGACTTCAGAACATCATTCAACTGGCCTGAAGTGAAACCGACCGTAACAGATTCATTTCCATGAACCGTGCCGACATGCTCGAAATAGCCAACCCCGTTTTTAAACAGAACCACCCGTTTTACAGGAAGCTTGGGAGGAGTAGATTGCCGATCCTGACTATTGATTGAAGATGACCAAAAACAGATGGTCACGAGCGCGAACCACAGACGCAGCATAGCCGGTGGGACGGTTACACCAGAAAACAGGTTCCGGTCAGTTTGGTCTCCATTCAGGTCGGCAACGTGCGCCTGTTTCTGGTTTCGATCAGCAACGACGGAAGCTCATGTGTTTGCTTACCTTCCTTCGCACTTTTTACGCTTAGGTATTCGAGTTCGCGTTTCAAAGGTTCCCAATAAAGATGGTCCTGATACTTTACCTCCTTTTCCTCTTGCTCCAGAGCGTGTGAAATAGCGGGTAAGTCGTTGTTTAATGCTGCCTGAATTGCGGACCTGCTTGGGGCGAGCAATTGCGCAGCCGCAGGGTGAAGTTCTACAAGATCGAGCAGTAATTGAGGTGTCCTCAGTTCTCGTAACCAAAATGCGATCCGTGCCGGATTTTTGCTCTCAATGTTCGTGAAGTAGTGCTGCTCGACTAATCGCTGGATCATGGGCCAGTCTTTGCTACGCTGCGTTTTCTTAGCGCTGACCAAATCCTGCAAGCTCAGTAAACCTATCTCTTCACCCGCTACTTCAATACTTGTCCGCCGTTGCCAGAGATCTTCGAATTCGAGCAACCCACGCAGAGATGACATCAGATCGATTCGCAACCCGGCGACATTAGCACGACCACATCGAAAATGCACGGCGTGCCCACTGCGGAGGTAAACGGCCTCCAAAGGCGGTACGGCATCAATTCGCCTCGAGATCTTCTAACGCCTGCCGTAAATGGTCGAGGTTTTCCGAGTCAACAAGCACCAGGAGGTCAAGGTCGCGGCTAAACTCCGCTACTGGACCCGGACTTTGCAGCCGATATTAAAGAGATCATTGGTAATCGCAAGCCCTGGAATCCGCCCTCATGGGATTAATGCTTGACTCCAGCATCGTGATTGCTGGAGAGCGCCGGGGCATACAGTGCGCCAAATTCTCGAACAGTTGCAAGCCATTCATGGTGAGGTGGAAATGGGCTTGTCAGTGGTGACAGTTGTGGAACTGGTGCATGGAATCCAGCGAGCCAAAATTCAACAGAGCCGTTTGCGTCGCCAAGCGTTTGTTGATGAACTAATCCGCGATGTGCTTGTCTACCCTGTGAGCCTGGAAACGGCTAGGCTGGCCGGGCAGATTGAAGGCGAACGCGCTAATCATGGTATTACAATTGCGTTTGAAGACTTGCTTATTACCGCTACTGCTCTCCAGCTTGGATTCGCAGTTGCCACTGTTAATGTGCGTCACTTCGAAGTAGTCCCTGGTTGACCGTTATAGGACCATAAGCAATCTTTTCCGTGCTGTTTACCCCGTCACATGAAACCCGGCAAAGAAGAAAAAGGCGATCAGGCCAAAAATCAGCAACAGCAGAATTAAACAGGGAATTGCGCCCTGCCGAGGCAGGGCAGACGATTTTGTGTCCGGTACTTTCTTCTTAATGCGAGGTGAGGCCATGCCGTTTACAGAAACTGTTTCCTCGCGCAAAGACAGGTTCAACTTCCGCCCTGGTTTGGGAGGAAAATGCGAGGGTTCGAGCTTTCTTCCAACCTAATTATCTAACGCTACTTCTTAAATAGGCTGTCAAAGGCGGCTCGGGCGTCACTGGCATTACGGGGAGCGGGAATCGTAGGTAGGACGCTACCTGCCGTCCCCATTCTCGCGCCCGTGCCTGAAGGGCTGGCATCCCTGGCCACGGTGACGCGCGGACGGAACAGTTCGCAGGTGTTGAGCTGATCTTTCACGGCAATGCGAACCGGTACCGGTTTCAGGCATTGAAAGCGCGTGGAGGAATCAAAGTGAACACATTGCTTGCAACAGTGCAGGACGGCATTGCACTTGGGGCAAATACCGTTTTTGAAATCTATATCGGGGGGCAGAGTTGCCGCGCAGCTGAAGCAGCGGGCAGCCGCCACCGTCTGCACTAAACGGGGAAGTTTTGGTCCCGTAATGTCAATGGGAGGCTTGGGGCCTCCCTGCCGTGGGCGTTCGGAGCGGTTGGCGTCCGAGCGGAATTGGTTTGAATCTCGGCCTGAATCTTGATAGCCGTGTTGTCTGTATTTGCGATCTCCGTCCATCGTCGTTGATCGGCTCCTTGAATTTGTCCGAAGAGGCAAAGTACACGATTGAAAGTGTGCTCATGCTTTCGGACGTACGTCAAATGCAGTTCCAGTGTGGTACGTGATAATGTTCGATAGCGCTGGAAGTCTCAATCGAGAGGGCGGGGTCCGATAATCGGTAGGACATGGAATCGGATCCCGCCTGCACCTGTCTTAGTATGTACCACGGTTTACGCAGAAGCGCCAGTGTTTAATGAGTAAATTATCGATGACTAGTACTGTTTTCATCGGAAACCCATTTTAGTAATGCATTGCAGGGACGGGTAACCGGGTTATCGAAGTGGTTGGGTCCAATCCGAACCGAATAGCCGACCCGCCCGGTATGCTGAACCGTGAACTCATTGGCGAAGGTAACCGCCGAGCCGTTCTCTGCCACCGGAGAAAGCGGCAGAACAAACGTGCTCTGCAATTGCCCATTGACTCCAATTTGACCGATCACGGCCTCCACGCGCACCTCCGACGGTTCCAGCCCTGCCAAGTCCACGGTAGCGCGCACCGGCACGGAAGAACCGCTCAGCACCTGATCCCCCGGATTGTCGCCGAGGTCCACAAAGCGCACGGCGTCCCAGTACTGGCTCATGCGGCTATCCCAAACTGTTTTCTGCCGCGCCTCTCCAAAATTGTCCTTAGAGATATTGCCCCAAAGCTGGTGAGCGGGCTGGTACAGCTCCGACATATATTCAGCGACCATGCGTCCGCAGGAGAACTTCGGCGTAATATTCGCGATACAAGTCTTCATCCGGCGGACCCACTCTGTGGGGATTTCCTGCTCGGACCGTTGGTAGTAAAGCGGAACAATGTCATTCTCAAGAGTGGAATAGATTGTGCTGGCGTGAATGTCGTTCTGGTCTTCCGAGTATTCCACGCGGTCGCCAATGGCCCAGCCGCCCGAAACTTCGTAAGCTTCGTCGAACCAGCCGTCAAGCACGCTGAAATTCAACACGCCGTTCATGGATGCTTTCATGCCGCTGGTGCCGCAAGCTTCTTCGCCGCGACGCGGATTATTCAGCCAGAGATCGACACTCTGCACCATTTCACGGGCCACGGCGATGCTGTAGTCCTCGACAAAGATGAGGCGCTTGGCAATTTCAGGATCGCGGGAAAGCGTCACGATTTCGCGAATCAGCTTCTTGCCTTCATTGTCCTTCGGATGAGCCTTGCCGGCAATCACAATCTGGACCGGCATTTTCGGATTGGAAAGCAGCTTCTTCAGGCGGGCCGCATCGCGGAAGATCAGCGTGGCACGCTTGTAGGTAGCGAAACGGCGGGCAAAGCCGATGGTAAAAACATCGGGATCGAGAACTTCCGAGAGCTGGCGAACGTCCACCGCAGCGGCCTTGCGCTGAATCGCAGAAGCGGCGGCGCGCTCACGGACGAACGAAACCATGCGACGCTTGCGCTTGCGGTGCATCTCCCAAAGCTCCTGATTGGGAATCTCATGCACAAACTCCCACATCTTGCTGTCTTCGAGCCGTTCGCGCCAGTCGGGCTGCAGGTACTGGTCATAGATCACGGCCAAATCGCCATTGATCCAGGTGGGCGAGTGTACGCCGTTGGTGATAGAGGTAATCGGGACTTCTTCAACGGGCAGGCGCGGCCAGAGATCCTGGAACATCTCCTGCGACACGGAGCGGTGTAGAACACTGACAGCATTGCGGAAAGCCGAAGTCTTCAGGGCGAAAACGGCCATTGAGAAGCGCTCAGATGGGTCTTGCATACAGTTGCGGCCCAGAGTCAGCATCTTTTCGAAGGGAATACCCGCCTGATGGCAGTAGTGGCCAAAATACTCGTAAACCAAGCCGTTATCGAACAGATCAATACCGGCAGGAACGGAGGTGTGAGTAGTGAATACGTTGCTGAGACGAGTGGCTTCCAAGGCCTGTTCAAAAGTCAGACCGTTTTCGGCCATCAACAGGCGGACGCGCTCAATAGCGAGAAACGCGGAATGGCCTTCGTTCATGTGATGCACGGTCGGCTTAATGCCTAGTTCCTTGAGCGCCCGCAGGCCGCCAATACCGAGAACAATTTCCTGGCGAATGCGCTTATGTATGTCGCCGCCGTAGAGCTGGTCCGTAATTTCACGATGTTCGGTTGAATGGTTCTGAGGGATATTCGTATCGAGTACAAATAGCTTGACGCGGCCCACATCGATGTGCCAGACCTTAATGAAAACCTCGCCGCTGGGGAGTGTGACGCTGACGATGACCTCCTTGCCGTCCGCGCCGATACAAGGGCGCACCGGCAGGGTATAGAAATCGTTGACAGGCGTGCGTTCCTGTTGCCAGCCATCCGGGTTTAGAGACTGCTGGAAATAGCCGCGCTGGTAGAGAAGCCCGACGCCGTACAAAGCGAAATCGCCATCGCTAGCCGCTTTCAAATGGTCGCCCGAGAGAATACCGAGACCGCCGGAGTAGATCTGCATGCAATCCAAAAGGCCGTATTCCATCGAGAAATAGGCAATTTGGGGTGCATTCGCGTCGGGCGCTTGGGTATGCAGATAACTGTCGTGACGCTCGCAGGCGCGGCGGTACAGGGAGACAAAGCGCGGATCGGCAGCTGCCTTATCGAGCTTCTCCTGGGAAACCCGTCCGAGCAACTGGATGGGATTGTGGTTCGACTCCTTCCAAAGGACAGGGTCCAAACGGCGGAACAAGGCGCGAATCGTATGATCCCAGCTCCAGAGCAAGTTATAACTCAGTTCCAGCAAACGGCTAAGGTTGGCCGGTAAAGCAGGACGGACTAAGAATTCTCTTAGCGGTTGTATCTGATATGACATGAAAGACTGCGGAGTTAGCACCAAACGATAGTGGTCTGGAAGCTTCTAAAATAGCAAAGTAAGTAGGCAAAATTGCCCGGAAAAATTTTGGACGGGAGAAAATAGAAGTATTGGAGTATCAAGCGGCTGTCATATTTGGAATTTAAAGAGGTCAGCTACCGCGTAGGTGGACATTTAATCTTAAACCGGCTGAACCTCCAAATTCAACGCGGGGAAACTCTGGTTTTGCTGGGCCGTAGCGGGTCCGGTAAGACGACGGCCTTGCGGCTGATTAATCGCATGGTACAACCGTCAGCGGGAGACATCTGCCTGGAAGGCCGGAACCTCAAGGAGCTGGATCCGATTGCCTTACGAAGGCGGATCGGCTATGTAATCCAGGAGTTCGGGCTGCTGCCGCATTGGACAGTTGAGCAAAATGTGGCTCTGGTACCGAAACTACTGGGCTGGCCGGTACCGAAACAGCAGGAGCGGGTGAGAGAGCTGCTCGATCAAGTGGGGCTGCCC
Source organism: Acidobacteriaceae bacterium (assembly GCA_019239585.1). GTDB lineage: Bacteria > Acidobacteriota > Terriglobia > Bryobacterales > Bryobacteraceae > Bog-105. Next base: position 1,588 of record JAFAZU010000579.1, on the reverse strand, counting down.
TACGAGGACGTAAGGAACCGAAGACCGCACGAGCTTTCCGGCGGACAGCGCCAACGGGTGGCGGTAGCGAGAGCATTAGCTGTTTCGCCTGGATTACTGCTGTTTGATGAGCCGTTTGGCGCATTAGATCCCGTAACGCGCCACGAAATGCAGCAGCAGTTTCTGCGACTGCGGGACCGGTATGACGTTGCCGCTGTTTTTGTAACGCACGACATTTTGGAAGCGCTCGCAGTAGGAACAAAAATAGCCGTTCTTCATGAGGGGACGCTGGAGGTTGTGACTACGCCCGGTGAGTTTCACCAAGCGAGGACGCCGACCGCGCGCGCATTTCTCGAAACATTGCCGCGTGCCATGGCGCCTGGGAGTTCGGCATGAGGCTTATTCCAATCCTTTGGGTGTGCCCCCTCTTATTAAGCGTCTTCACGGCCTATGCTTTTGACGGTAAGCCGCTGCCTGATCCCGGGCAGCTCAAGCAGCGGGCTATCGCCAATATGAAGAAATCGGAAGAAGCGCTGGAGCGGTATTCGTGCATCGTGAGGGAGCAGAACGACGAACTGGACGGCGATGGAAAAATAAAAAAGCGTGAATCGCGGCGCATGGAGCGTTTTTTCGTCCACGGCATGCAGATTGATCATGTGCTGGCGCGCGACGGCAAAGACCTGACTGGAGGGGATGCCAGGAAAGAACAGGATCGCGTTGATAAGGAGGTCAAGAAATACAGCGATCCCAAACAGGTGAGCAAACGGCAAGAGCGTGCGGAGAAGCAGCTCGACATGTTCCTTCGCGCTCAACGCTTCACCAACGGACGCCGCGAGATACGGAACGGGCGCTCCACAGTGATTTACGATCTAATAGGCGACCCTGCTTTCCGTCCCAAGAGCCTGGAAGAGCGCTTTGCCCAGGCAGTCACGGGACGATTGTGGATGGATGAAGAAGCGGGAACGCCCGTGGAGCTTCGGATTGAGACGACACGGGACATAAAAATTGGAGGCGGCCTGCTGGCGAATCTTCATAAAGGTTTTGCCCTGCACCTCATACAGCAACGCCAGCCGGAAGGGGTGTGGCTGACCAAATCGGTAGCTGGAAACGGGGACGTCCGGGCCGGTCTGTTTTTCCACCCGCGATTCCGGTTTAAGGAAGAATTAGAAAATTGCCATTTGTATTCTGTGGAATCTAAAGACCTGCTGCACGAGCCGAAGTGACGGAAGGAGAATGGGCGCTTGGATGCAGTAGTTCTTAAAAGCTTGCTCCTCGACGTGGGAGAACTCACGCTGGAGCACATTTTTCTGGTAGCCGTTTCTTCCCTGTTTGCGGTGCTCATTGGCGTCAGCGTCGGAATCCTGGGCACGCGGCGACCTGGGCTTCGACGTGTTTCCTTAACCGTTGCCAGTGTTTTACAAACGATTCCCAGCCTGGCGTTGTTTGGGTTCCTGCTTCCGGTGCCTTTGGTTGGAGGTATCGGAAAGCATACGGCAATCATCAGCTTGATCCTGTACTCTTTGCTGCCGATCTTGCGGAATACAATTGTGGGGATTACGACAGTAGATGCTCCGGTGCGGGAGGCAGCCGTGGCGATGGGGATGACGGA
>JAFAZU010000576.1 GCA_019239585.1 Acidobacteriaceae bacterium | reverse complement strand
AACTTTGGCGTCATCACGACCACCGTCAGCAGCTACGCCACTGGTCGTGGTACACCCCGCGAGCTTCAGCTATCGGGGAAGTTCATGTTCTGACCCGCAGACGTGAAATTTTATTTCTTCCCGGAAAAGGCGTGAAATCGAAAATTATCGTGGCTGGAGCGCTTCCGCCCGCCACCGCCGAAACTGTTCCGCTGCGGCCTGAAATGGCCATTTGGTCTAGAAACACCGTTTTCCGTTCGAGGCGCGCGTATTTCAATCACTTTGGATTCAGCAGGCCGCACGAACTCTTCGCGCTCTTCTCCCTGGATGCGTTCGCTCAATACCTCATGCGAAACTTCCTGGAGCTGCAAGCGGATTTTGCACTCGCGCTCGATGCGGCGGATTTCTCCGCGTTCTGATTTTAAGCTGAAGGTCGAAGCCGACCCGCGCTGTCCGGCGCGTCCTGTACGGCCCACGCGATGAATAAAGTCTTCGGGCGCTTGCGGCAGGTCAAAGTTCACGACATGAGCCACGGAGTCTACGTGAATGCCGCGCGCTGCGACGTCCGTTGCAACCAGCACGCGATATCGGCCATTACGAAATCCGGCCAGCGCCTGATTGCGCTGATTCTGCGTACGGTCGCCATGCATCGCTACCGCATGAGTCCCGGCAGCGGCTAACTTCTTCGCCAGCCGGTCCGTGCCATGCTTGGTCCGGGCAAAGACCAGAAACGAGCCTTCTTCCTGCTTCAGCATGTGTCGCAGCAGCCCGAACTTCATGTCATTTTCGATTTCGTAAAGGTGCAAATCCACCTGCTCCGGCGGTTTTGTCTCCGCACCGCCGACGGCAATGCGAACCGGATCTTTGGAGTGCCGCGCAATCAGCCGCTCTACAGCCTTTTCCATCGTGGCGGAGAAGAACAGGCTCTGACGCGTTTGGGGCAACACGGAAAGAATGCGCTCGATTGCCGGAAGAAAGCCCATGTCCAGCATACGGTCCGCTTCGTCCAAAACGAGAGTCGAAACCGCATGGAGGTCCACCAGCTTGCGGCCGAGAAAATCTTCGAGCCGTCCCGGAGTCGCAATGACCATTTGCACCCCGCGCCGAATGGCATTCAATTGGGTCTGTTCACTCAGGCCGCCCACGACAATCGCCGACCGGAGATTCGTGCCTGCCGCTAATTTATTAAACGTGTCCGCAATCTGAATCGCCAGTTCGCGGGTGGGACTCAGAACCAGAGCGCGAATGGAGGGGCGCTTCTCATGGGCCGGAGAGGCCGTCAAAAGTTTCTCCATAATCGGCAATAAAAAAGCAAGTGTCTTGCCCGTGCCCGTCTGGGCCGTAGCAACAATATCAACACCGGTCATAGCCGGAGGAATTGATTGTGCCTGCACCGGAGTAGGCTTCACAAACAAGTTGCGTTGCAGGTTCCCGTGCAGAGATGGATGTAGTGTCAGTTCAGAAAAGTTATTCATAAAGGAGTCAAATAGCCGAAAACACTGGCAGGACGTCCTCTATGAGCGAAACCAAAGGTTTACAGAAACCGAACGGAAGAATCCGAAGGAGGTCGAAACAACGACCAAAAGGACGAATGCGGGGCTAAGTACTAGACCAGTATAACAAATAATTAGCGAATCCGCAGGAGATTGCGCTTTCTAATCAAGAGTTCTTTGCAGTACAACTGAAAGAAGCGCATGGCGACGCAACAAAGCCGTATTCCTTCTATAAACAACACTCCCGCTATTTCGGTGAGTCATCTCATCAAGCGCTATCCAAAATCCAAAACCAACGCCGTCGATGATGTTTCCTTCGACGTGGCACGTGGAGAGATTTTCGGCCTGCTCGGTCCCAATGGAGCGGGCAAAACGACCACGATCGGCGTCCTCACCACGGCCATTCTGCCGACGGGCGGCACTGCTTCGGTTATGGCAGTGGATGTCGCTCGCGACCCTATTGAAGTCAAGCAGCGCATCGCTGTGGTTCCGCAACAAAGCAATCTCGACCGCAGCCTGAAAGTCCGTGAAATCCTGACCTTTCACGCGGCTTATCACGGAGTCGGGAGAAAGGACCGGGAAGCCTTGGCCGATAAACTCCTGAATGAACTCGGGCTGGGCGACCGCAAGAACGAAAAGGTCACGCGCTACTCCGGAGGCATGGCACAACGACTGATGATTGCCCGCGCCCTCATGCACGACCCGGACGTCCTCTTTCTTGACGAGCCGACGAACAATCTCGATCCGCAATCCCGCCTTTTTCTCTGGGAACGTATTCGCGCCCTCAACGCCGCAGGTCTCAGCATCCTGCTCACGACGCATGATATGGAAGAAGCCGACAAGCTCTGCGACCGCATCGCCATTATGGATCATGGCAAAATTCTAGTGAATAACACCTCAGCGGAGTTAAAGAAAATGATTCCCGGCGGCACATCTCTGGAAGTCCGCGCTTCCCCTCCATTCGAGGGACAAACCGCCATTCGCGAGCGTATCCTTTCCGCCTTGAACTCCCTCGAAGGGATCAAAAAGGTAGAGGCGCTGGACGACAACGACGAAGGATCGGCGCCCAACTCTCTCACTTTCCGTATCTACGCGGACGGAGCCAATACTCTGATCGGACCAGTTGCCGGAGCCGTTCTTACCGCAGGCGCTGAAGTTCGCGATCTGAGCGTCAAACAACCAACGCTTGAAGAAGTTTTCATTTTTCTTACCGGGAGGCATCTCCGCTAATGGCAAACACCACTTCATCTGCTCTTGTCATGGAAGGAGCGCACATCAAACGTCGGGGCAACCGGACGACCTTGGCTCTGAACGCTTTCGTCGCCATTCTCCAGCGCGACATCACCGTAACGGGCCGCGAGTTTATTCCATTCCTGCTGCAAGCCCTGATGCAGCCTCTCTTTTTCCTGTTCATCTTCGGGAAAGTGCTCCCGCGCATCGGTCTCGCTTCGAACGAGTTTGCCGCCCTTATGCTTCCTGGCATTGTGGCCCTCACCGGAATGATTGCTGCCATGCAGGGCGTCACTCTTCCGCTTGTGCTGGACCTCGGCTTTGCCCGTGAGATTGACGATCGCCTTCTCTCACCCCTGCCCGTCTGGTGGGTG
>JAFAZU010000491.1 GCA_019239585.1 Acidobacteriaceae bacterium | reverse complement strand
ATCGAGAGCACGACAAATGAATACCAGGGACATGAATTCTTCAGATCGGTTTCTGAAAAGTACGCATCGCAGTCGGGATGCGAGTGAAAGATACCGATTAAGTCTAAGCCATGCGCTCGTGCTTGCCTATCAGCATTGAGCAGGTCTTCCGGGCGCACCTGATAACGCTCGCCTTGTTCGCCTGCCCAGGCATTTTCGAGCGTGACTGCCTCCGTTACCAGACGCATGTCTTCCAGCGTACGACCGAGCATAGCGCCGCAGCACTCATTGGGGTACGTTCTTTCGGCATGGAGCACCATCGCCTGCCATGCTTTTTGCTCGATTTCAATCATCCCAGAACGACTCGCTTAAGTACTTCTGCCCGCCGTCGCAGAGAATCGTCACCACAAGCCCGATCTCTCCTCTTTTGGACACTTCTTCCGCAATACGGGATGCAGCTAAAACATTGGCAGCTGCCGAGATGCCGACAAGTAGACCCTCCTCCCGCGCCAAGCGCCGCGCCATTGCGTACGCGTCTTCTGTTTCGACCCAAAGATTACCGTCCGCTAGATTGGGATCATAGATAGCGGGTTTGATGGCCGTCGGCATGTGCTTGGTTCCTTCTAAGCCGTGCAACGGAGAGGCAGGCTGCATCGATAAGCAGCGAACATGCGGCAACTCCTGCCGTAGATACCGGGTAACGCCCGTAAAAGTTCCGGTGGTTCCGAGCGCCGCGACAAAGTGCGTGATGTATCCCTCTGTCTGCTCAACGATCTCCGGCCCGGTGGTCTGAAAGTGCGCCTGCCAGTTGGCCGGATTACCGTACTGATTGGGGTAGAAGTAAGCGTCCGGGTCTGCTGCATAAATCTTTTGGCATTCCCGGAAAGCTCCGTCCGATCCTTCAGAGGGATCGGTCAGCACCAACTCGGCTCCATAGGCACGGAGAATCTTCTTTCGCTCCGGAGATGCATTCGCAGGCAAGCACAACTTCACCGGATAGCCCTTAGCGGAGCAAATCATGGCATAGGCAATGCCGGTGTTGCCGCTGGTGGAGTCGAGCAGTATTTTTCCCGGGAATAACTCACCACGTTCTTCGCCTTGTCGGATCATGTTCAATGCCGGACGGTCCTTTACGGAACCTCCGGGATTGAAGAACTCTGCCTTGGCGTAAACCGGGACTTCTTTCTGACTAGCCAGCTTAATTCTCAGCAGGGGCGTGTTCCCGATTCGGCTGACCAGGTCAGTAGAAAACAATTGTTGAGCAACGGCGGACATCTATCTCCAGTGTATGTCCCCCAACCCGATAGACAAAGGAATCAAGCGATTAATTTCTTAACTGCACAATTTCAATGCGATCCAGCATGCGAAGATCGCGCGCCGGTTTCTTGTCATGCGGAACAACGATGCGAAGAGGCCCTTGCTGATCGGTTAAGGGTTTTCCGTTTTGTTGGTCTGCGACGATGATTTCAGAATCTGTGAAGTCCGGGTCCATTTCCGTTAACGTGTAAACGACAGCATAGCCATCACGAGCGGTTGCCAGCACGTAGCTGGAAAGAGCTTTGCCGTGCAGTTGACTTCCGAAGGGTGCTCCGGCCCGTTCCAGCACGTCGTGCAGGAGAACACCTCCGTAAGAGATTTCAGTTCCATGCTCTTTAGCTGTCACGGTATGCCGGGGCATTTTTGCTAAGTCCTGCTCCGTTAACATCACCGCCGGTTTGCCGTTGACCTGGATCGCTACCGCAGCGGCGTTCTCCCTTCCTCTCCCCAACAAACTGGGAGCGCCGACCAGCATTGTCAAACTAACGGTGAGCAATACTTTTATCTTTTGCATGTTCAATTATGAGCATTGGGGATCAGCCTTACTTATCCTTTTGGCATTTACGCTGAATCTCCTGCTTTTTCTTCTGCCTGGGTTTGCCGCTGCGGTTATCCTTGCGACACGCCGAAGGGTGACGCCTGTTTACCTCCTAATGGTCGTGATTGCAACAACGGCTACGTTGGGCTATGCCAGCTTCTGGATTTTCTTTGGGAGCAAAGTTGCCGGAAAGATCTTTACGTTCCTGGTCTATGGTCTGGCTTTGTTTCTTACTGGCCGTAACTTCGTCAAAGCGAGGCAGACGGTATCAACAGCTATTCGAAAGATCGCCACGCCTTTTTTGTTTGTCCTGCTGGCGGGCATTTGCTACGTGTCTTTGTTTTATCTATTCGGTGATCCCAATCGGGACGAAGCAGGATTAGCGAATGCCCGTTTTTTCGAAGAAGGGCAAGCTGGTGACAATATAATCCCCCTGATTTTTGCCGGACGAATTTACGCTCATGAACCCGTACGCCCTTTCTGTTGCGGAGACTGGCTCAGCAGCGACCGTCCGCCGCTCCAGGTTGGCATTTTTCTTCTCGAACGACCGTTACGAATCGTGAGCATCGGTCTTCACTATCAACTTCTGGCCACTGCCCTCCAGTGCCTTTGGATTTGCGGTGTCTGGTGCTTGTTGACAGTACTTGGCGCATCACCCTGTCGTGTTCGGCAGGTCATCCCCCTCCTGATTTGCTCCGGTTTTTTGTTTTACAACAGCGTTTACACTTGGCCCAAGCTGCTGGCCTCTGCCTGCATTCTGTTTTTATTCAGCATTGCGATTGACGTGATTCGAACGGGTCGCCCTCTGACCCGCTTTCAAACAACCCTCGCGGCTCTTTGCTTCGGTCTTGCCCTGATGGCTCATCCCGGCAGCGTTTTTAGCCTGCCCGCTTTCGGCGTGGTTTGCCTGCAC
>JAFAZU010000448.1 GCA_019239585.1 Acidobacteriaceae bacterium | reverse complement strand
CGACTACGCTTGATCCAAGAAGAGCACGCCGTGGGACCTATTGCTGTAGCAAACGCGGCCGGGCGGTATTTTATTTCTCGCGTTCCAACGGGTGCATATCGTCTCTGTGCCGTCAGTTGGGACGGGAAACAGCAGGAACAAAGCTGTGAGTCTGTTTCAGTTGCGCGGGGCGAAGTCGTCGAGCACACACAGACGCTCACCGCAGTAGGCAGATAAGGGCGAAAGAAAGGAGCAAACTGATGCGGCCATATCGCTGCACTTTCATTTCTGGGGTAGTCCTCATTTTGGCAGCAACATTCTTCCCGCTGAAGGCGCAAGTGATTACGGCAACCATTTCTGGAACTGTAAGCGACTCATCAGGCGGAGTAGTCCCTGAAGCCCGCGTCACCGCCAGGGACGTGAGCACCGGTCTCGAGCAGAACACCAATACCGGCGCGGATGGACAATTCACGCTCCCCTTCCTACCCGTTGGCACGTATACGCTTCGCGTCGAACACGCCGGTTTCAAGACTTTCGTTCGAGAAGGTATCAGCCTTTCTGTTAACCAGATCGCTTCGATTGACGCACAACTGGAGGTTGGCTCCACCTCGGACACAATTCATGTCGAGGGGAACGCGAGCCTTGTTTCCACTGACACCGCGCAGATCAGCGGCGTGGTGGATTCCAAGCGCATCGTCGAACTGCCGCTCAACGGAAGAAACGTGTTGCAATTGACGCAGCTAATGCCGGGCGTTGCATATGTCAATACGCCGCAATCGTTTGCCACCGCCCGGTTTGGCCCGAGTCTGGTGGTTAACGGATCGAGGTCGAATGAAAACGGCATCTACCTGGATGGCAGCCTCTTTATGGACCTGTTTCGCGGTACCGGTCTGAACCTTCCGCCGCCCGATCACCTGCAGGAGTTTCGCGCCATTACCGCGTCATTTAGCGCCGAGTATGGGCGCGTGCCGGGGTCTGTGATCAACGCCGTTACGAAATCAGGCAGCAACGCCTTTCACGGCGCGTTGTACGAGTTCCTTCGCAATGACGCATTAAACGCCCGCACCTTCTTCCAGGCGCAAGTCAACAGGCTGAAACAGAATCAATTTGGCGGTGCAGTTGGCGGTCCGGTTATTCGCAACAAGCTGTTTTTCTTTTTCGGCTACGAGGGGCTTCGCATCCGCCCCGCCGCGGCGGGCACTACGGTTTACGCACCCACGGCCGCAGAGAAAAACGGCATCTTTCCCACAACCATCATTAATCCTAGAACCGGTTTGCCGTATCCCAACAATACCATTCCTCAAAGCGACTTAGATCCAGTATCGCTCAATATTCAGAAGCTATATATCCCGACAGCTGCTTACGCCGGACAGGCGCAATTCTTCCAGCTTCCGCAGCCCGAGGACAACAATCAATACACCGGCCGAGGCGATTATCAAATCAGCGACAGGTTCCGTTTATTTGGCCGGTATAACCGCTGGAAGACGATTGATAACTCATTAGCGGCCCGCAGCACCAACGTTCCCGGTTTTAGCCCTAACTTTAACGGCACCACCGTGCAGGACTACGTTGGAGGGTTAACGATTGTGTTGAGCCCGACGCTCGTGAACGAATTTCGAGCGGGCTTTCATCGCACCAACAATACGGCTGCCAACCTCAACCACACGGATTTGGCAGCCCTGGGGTCAGCCTTCCCCTCAGTAAAGAACCCGCCGTACATTGATATTTATAACAATGAGGTCGTTTCCCTGGAACCGCAGGTCACTACTCACTCCATCGGGAATATTTATCAACTCTCCGATGATGTGTCGTGGGTATTGGGGAAACACCAGTTGAAATTTGGCGCGCAGGCTTGGCAGTACCGGTCCCTTTATCGCTGTGACTACCTGCAATATGGATACGCTGGCTTTGACGGCGAAATTACCGGCGACTCGTATGCCGATTTTCTCATTGGCCACCCCATCTCGTTCTCAACCAATCAGCCCACCTACGATCTAGCAGTAAACTCCACCATCGTGGCCGGCTATATACAAGACGACTTCCGCGTGAGTCCGCGACTGACGCTCAATCTGGGAGCGCGTTATGAAATTCAGACCCCCTGGTACAGCCCCATCAAAAACCTTTCTCAGGTGCGGCCGGGCCAGCAGTCCGTGCGCTTCCCGACAGCTCCGGTAGGCTTGGTATTTGAAGGAGATCCCGGCGTTCCGAAGGGGTTCATCAACCTTGATAAAAATAATATTGTTCCACGGATTGGTCTAGCATACGATGTGTTTGGCACGGGGAAAACGGTGCTGCGCGCCGCAGGTGGAATCTTCACGGGGCAGATCAATTCCAATAGCTTTGCTTCAGCGAACTCACAGCCGTTCAATATCAGCCGCAACTTTACCAACGTTACAAGCCTTGCCAATCCGCTCACTGGCGAACCCTCGATTTTGCCTGATCTGAAGACATTCTTCTTGCCGATCTCACCCGTGTTCGTTAGCCCGGACATTGTGAATCCCTACACGATTGCATTTAACTTCCAGGTCGGGCAGCAGATCCGTCAGGACCTGAGTCTCGAAGTCGCCTATGTCGGCAAGCTGGGGCGTCATCTCATGCAGGCC
>JAFAZU010000094.1 GCA_019239585.1 Acidobacteriaceae bacterium | reverse complement strand
GTTGTGTCCACGGGAGAAGGCGGAGCCGCCGGTCTCAATAAGATTACGGGCGACATGACCAAAATGGCAGCCCAGATTCCGGCGCTCTTTGAGACCTTATCTGGAATGCAAATGTCCGAACTGTTAGGAAAGGTAAGGGGGATCAATGACCGCTCTGGTTCCGATGGGAAGGCTAACGGCTCGACACCAAGAGCTTGAGGGAGGAAGACGGATGCCGTTACTGGATCGAGTGACAACGCTCATCAGGGCAAATCTGAACGACCTGGTAGATAAAGCGGAAGACCCGGAGAAGCTGCTCAAGCAGCTTCTCCTCGATATGCAAAACCAGTTCATGCAAGTAAAGACACAGGTGGCGATTGCGATTGCGGACCAGCATCTGCTTCAAAAGAAGCAGGCGGAAAATCTCCAGGCGCAAAGCGATTGGGTTCGCAAAGCCGAACTGGCAATTACCAGGCATGAAGAGGATCTGGCGCGTGTCGCGCTGGAGCGCTCCTTAACGTATGAAAACGCAGCGCGGAACTTCGCGCAACAGATCGAAGACCAATCCGGTCAAGTTCAAATCCTGCGCGATGCCTTGCACCGGCTGGAGCAGAAAATGACGGAAACGAAAGCGAAAAGCGAACTGCTGGTGGCGCAGCACCGCAGAGCGCGCTTAGCGGCACGCGCCGGAACCGCACAACTCCAAGAGTTCGAAGGCGAAGCCCTGCTGCAGCGCGCCCAGTGGAAAGTTTCGGAAGCCGACGCGCTCGGTCGCGGTCTACTCGCCGCTGCGGAACCCGGCGCCGAACAACGCTTTGCTGCGCTGGAAAAAGCCGACCGGGTGGAACAACTTCTGGCCGAACTCAAGGACCGAAAAGGCGAAGAACGGCGCTGATTGATGGCTCTCCCGTAGAGCGATGGCAGTTTATGGCTCCGTGCTATACTGCCTAAATTCCGGAGTCAATACGATGGAAGCAGAACCGAAAGCGACCACCGACTCCGAGAAAACCCAACCCGCGCAGCTTCCGTTAGCCGAGGGCAAGACGGAAGATCATCCTCTCAAAGGCAGGTATCTCCTTGGCCCTGAGCTTGGCCGTGGCGGTTTCGCGATTACTTATCTGGCGACTGATCTCGAAGTTGCTTCCCGCAAAGTAGTCGTCAAAGTTCTTAACGAGCGGCGTGCCGACAACTCATGGGCTCTGAAAAAATTTCGGAGCGAGATGGAGGCGCTGGCGCGCATTGACCATCCGAATGTTGTTTCAGTTATAGACTTTGGCCAGCGCGAAAACGGCAAACCGTTTCTGGTCATGCAATATATTCCAGGCCACAGTCTGCGCCACTCGATTCCGCGCAGCGGCCTTCCATTGGAGCAGGTCGCTCACATTGTGAAGCAGACGGGCCGCGCGTTGAGCGCCGCGCATGATGCGGGCGTCTGTCATCGCGACCTGAAGCCGGAAAACATCATGGTCCAGAACGCCACGGACGGCGAGGACCAAATCAAGCTGATTGACTTCGGCATTGCCAGCGTCGAGCAGATCGATGCCACCTCGCCATCCAGCTCGACGGTCGGCACTTACGTCTATATGGCGCCCGAACAGTTTAAAGGCAAGTCATCGCAGGCCAGCGATATTTACCAAATGGGCGTGCTCGCGTATGAGCTGGTCACCGGGATTGTGCCGTTTCGTGCGCCGAGTCTGGGAGACCTCGTGCTGCAAAAATCGGAAGGAGTCAAAGTGCTTCCGCAGGATCTGCGGCCCGAATTGCCGGAAGTGGCGCAGGAGATGATCCTTAAGGCTCTCGCGCTGAATCCATCGGAGCGGTACCAAAGTGCAAGGGAGTTTGGTGATGCGCTCGCGACGGCTCTCGTCTCCGTCGATTGGGAAACCCTGCCGTATAAACCGTTTGACGGGCGCCGTTCTTCGACTGCTTGGCGGCGTGCGCGTCACGTTCAAAAGCAGAGGCGTTGGCAAAGGATTTTGGCATGGGCGCTGGTCGCGTTGGTGGCTATCGTCGGCACGTTCTACTTTTTTTCAGTGCGGAAGGACCGGGCTGCAACCGATTCGGTCGCCGTGCTTCCGTTTGGGAATCAAATGGGCGATCCGCAGTTTGCCTATCTGACGGACGGCGTGACCGAATCGCTCATCAACGATCTGTCGCGGATTCCTACGGTTCGCGTGAGCGCTCGCGGTTCGGTTCTCAAATACGGAAACAAGAGCATTGACGCGCGGACAGCGGGCCA
>JAFAZU010000746.1 GCA_019239585.1 Acidobacteriaceae bacterium | reverse complement strand
CGCGCTTCGGTAGCCGACGCCCAGATGAAGATCGACGATTTTATGAGCTTCTCACGCTTGCTCGCAGGGCCACGAGAAGCTGGTCCAGCTGCTCGAACTGCTCGCCTGCCCCACTTGTACTCCCAGAGGCGATTGCATCGTCGAGAGCTTTTTTTGAGGGATAGAGGTCGTGCATCGTGACGAGCGTCTCGCCACCTCTATCTTCGAAGGTCACCGTGGTGACGGCCCCGCCTTCCTCACTTTCGTCATTCGTCCAGACGAGGCGCGAGTGCGGAGTCACTTCGATATACCTACCGAAGAATGACATCGGCTGCTCCGAGGAAGGGTGGCCCATCACGAGACGGTACGTGCCACCTGTGCGAACATCGAGATCGCAGGAGATGACGGATACTCCGAACGACTGGGGCGCCCACCACCGCTTGAACAGCTCGGGTTTGGTCCACGCATCGAAAACGATGTGTGCCGGGCCGTTAAAGGTTCGAGTCACGACGAGCTCACGCTCATACTTCCGTTCCACTGTCGTGTCGTACTTTCTGGCCTTGATTTCGCTATCTTTTCTTTCGTCCATCGGCTTTCTCCTTTTGTTTCAATTCCTCGACAAGCTTGTCCAACTCGTCGAAACGTGCGGCCCAGCGCTGGCGGTACCTTTCAATCCATGCCGCCTCGTCCTCCAGTCCGCGTGGGCCGAGCTTGCAGTTCCGCACGCGCCCGACCTTCTCTGTGGTGACGAGCCCCGCCTGCTCCAAGACACCGACGTGCTTCTTCATGCCCGTTAGGGTCATGTGAAACTTTGCGGCAAGGTCCGTGATCGAAGCATCCGCTCGGCCAAGCTGTTCCAGAACGCCGCGCCGGGTGGCATCCGAGAGCGCGGCGAACGAAGCATCGAGGACGGTTCCCGTATATTGAACCATATGGTTCAGTATACATGGCGGATTGGCGACATGCAAGGGGCTTGAGTGCGAGATGTGCTGCCAGCTGCCTTGTCCCGCTAGGGAACGACTTGTCGGGAAGGGTCACGAATCCAGAACAGCGCATTCCGCAGGTTGGGAACGAGATACGCCGTTCACGGAAACTGAACCATCAACGTACCTTTGGGACACTACCGTCGTTCTCGCTGCGCGGCTACCAATCACGTACGCTTCCATGTTAAAGCTGTTTGCGAATTGTTGAATTCGGCGTACCTCGCTTGGCAGTAGACTTTCCAGCTTTACTTCTCCTGTTTCTCCACCGAAGAATGCAGCCATTATGGAAAGACCGGCAGGATATTGGATCTTGTTTGGTGTTCTACTTGGTTAAGCATCGGTCATTCCTTATACATTCAGGGCAGGCGAAGCGTTTGTGTTCCAGCGTGCAGCGGATAGGATTTACCGCGCCAAAGGAGACGAGCTTCAACTCCCTCGGGGCAGGCAATAGTAGCGTTCGTGCCTCCCGGCGATGTAGCAAAAGACACGTCAATACGCCCTTTGGGATGCGGCATAGATGCTTTCACAGTGTGAAGCGGACCGAGGTGCGGTTCGATCACCATTTTGGAAAAGCCGGGCGCGGTCGAGCGGATGCCTGCCACGAGGCGCAACAGGTCGTAGTTAGGATGGGAACTCCAGGCATGAGAATCGGAACGAGTCGGCTCAGGGTTTTCGGCCCAGGTCGATAAGCCGAGGTCCAGCATTTGACGCCAAGGCTGCAAAATAGATAAGTATTGATCCGCAAGACCGGCGTGTTCGAGGGCACGGGCGATGTAGTAGATGAAGTAATAACTGGCCTTCGACATGGGCGGATTGTTCGCTGCTAAAACTTTGTTCATCACGGCTGTTTGCTGCTTCGACGGGATCACGTCCAGCCATACCGCGAGAGCATTGGCGTGTTGACTGTAGTGAGTTTGGCCGGGGGTATCGGCAATCAAGCCGTAGTTGTTGTTCCAGCAAAGCTGGTAAATAGCGTGAGCGGCTTTGTCCGCGTACTCTGTGTATCGATTGGCACGTACGGGGTCGCCGAGGACGCCCTCCAGTTCAGCGGCGTTCCGCAAAGCTTCAATCAATTGCAGGGTGATGACCGATGAGCCTCCGTCTCGGTCCTGAGGCGGCACTCCGTCAGAAAAGTCCTTTGTCCAGTCCACAAAATCCCACCAGGGCAGCTTTCCGAGCAATCCATCCGGGCGTTGA
>JAFAZU010000625.1 GCA_019239585.1 Acidobacteriaceae bacterium | reverse complement strand
GCGCTTCCCACCGTATGGCCTTGCGCTGAAGTCGAGCAGCGTCGGCACCCTAGTTGCGGCTTTTCGAAGCTCAATAGCCCTGCCCGTCGATGCCCCTGTTTACGCTTCACGAGCCACCTCGCGGCAGCCCGCGCAAAACTCGGGGTCAGGATGGATCGCTATTCCTTTCCTGTAAGACTCTTGCATTCTCAACTTTCTGCCGGTTCAGCCCGGCGCACCGACTTTGGCCATTTCATAAGCCGCCGGTAATGTGGAGATGTTGTGCGCAGTAAGCCCTGCTGGTTTCCTCGATGATCGTTGATCCGCTTACTGTTTCTGCCAGCACCCCTATTGACGGTCTATATGACATGTGAGATATTCATATCGTATTTCTATAGGAAGGTATGGCATCCACTCATCTCCTGCAAGGCACGCTCGATCTGCTGATTCTGAAATCCCTCGCTTTGGGGGAGTTGCATGGTTTAGGAATTTCCCGACGCATTGCACAGATGACGGGCGGTACCTTCGATGTTAAGCCGGGTTCCCTGTTCCCCGCTCTTCATCGCCTGGAAGAAGCCGGGGCGCTGACTGCTTCCTGGGGTGAGTCGGAAAATAACCGGCGTGCCAAGTTCTATCAACTCACCCGAACCGGTCAGCGCCAGCTACAAGTGGAAGCTACCGAGTGGAATCGGATCTCGCTGGCCATTACCGCCGCGCTTGCGGTCCGCTAAGCCGCCATGCTGTTCGAGGCCATCCACCGACAGAGCGCGCGCTTCGGCAGTTTGCTTCGGAACCTCTTCCGGCGAAGCGAGGTGGAACAGGATCTGGAGGCGGAGCTAGGTGCTTACCTGGATTTGCTCACGGACGAAAACAAACAGCGCGGGATGTCCCCGGCCGAAGCCTGCCGGTCGGCGCAACTCACCGTAGGAGGAGTCACGCAAGTGAAAGAACAAGTTCGTGAGGTTCGGGCCGGAGCCTGGGTCGAGACAGTCTTCCAGGATCTTCGCTACGCTCTGCGAACATTTCGCCGGAGCCCCGTCTTTTTTCTGGTGGCCGTTTTTACGCTCGGCTTGGGCATCGGCGCAAACACCGCGATTTTTAGCGTGGTCAATGCAGCCCTTCTCCGCTCTTTGCCCTATCCCGATCCGAGTCGGCTTGTCGTTTTGTGGGGCAATGTCAAACGCACGCGCATCGAGAGGCGCGGTGCTTCCTACCCCGATTATTGTGATTGGCGGGACCAGAGCCGGTCCTTTGCAGGCATGGCCGCCTTTGATGAGCATCCCTTCGCCCTGACCGGTATTGATGTTCCAGAGCGCATTCAACCGATCGAGGCGCTACGCTACGAGTAGATGGAGATTACAAGGAATGAGGCGAGGCGGCGGTTTGAAGCAGAGGTGGAAAACAAACTGGGCGTTCTGGAGTATCACGTAGCCGGCAAATCCATTGTGTTTACACATACGGGAGTTCCGCCGGAAATTGAGGGGCGCGGGATTGCCAGCGCGCTCACGAAAGCAGGGCTAGAGTACGCGCGGGAGCACCATTTAAAAGTAGTGCCGCAATGCCCGTTTGTACGAGAGTATTTGATGAAGCACTCCGAATACGGAGATCTTCTGAGTTAAACGAGTGGGGCCTTCGTAACTTTGCCGTTGCGGATGCAGGACGTACAGACGCGAATGCGCTTGCCCGCGCCTTTGACCACGGCGTGAACCGTTTGCAGGTTCAGATTCCAACGACGCTTTGTCACATTGTGGGCATGACTGATGCGATGCCCGAATTGTGGCCCGCGACCACAGATTTCACAAACTTTTGCCATAAGAACACACTTCCACTACCCTATCTTGTGCAGGGGTAAATTCCACTTTAGCATTTGACTGCCCGATCCGCAAGCTAGGGTAAGAACCTGGTCAAAACCCCTACTACGAGATCGGGGCAAAAATACCCTTTGGACGGGATAGTTCGTGACCCCAAAGTCTTCCTACAGTAGAGATTGCGATGCTTCTTCGCGCCATCTTCTTCAGTGCTGTTGCCCTGTCCAGCTTCAGCCTTTATTCTTGCGGTCGCGGGCAAACCGCAGCAGCTTCTGCTCCGCAGGAAAGGATCGTCACAGTCGGAGTAGTGAAGGCAGCCCGCCATCCACTGGAGCGAAACCTTACGATTGCTGCCGATCTGGTTCCGTTCCAGGAAATTGATGTTTATGCGAAAGAGGCTGGATATATCAGTAAACTCCTGGTTGATTACGGAAGCCATGTAAAGCAGGGGCAGGAGCTTGCAGCCCTGGAGATTCCAGAACTGCAGGCGCAGATACGGCAGGACCAGGCATCAGTTAAGAGCATGGCCGACCAGGTCAGGAATGCCGAAAGCCAGTTGAGCCGTACCGAGGCGCAGCACAAGGTTCTGCATCTACAGTACGAGCGGTTTAACGGAGTGGCGCAAAGCAAGCCGGGACTGGTCGCACAGCAAGAAATTGATGATGTGCAGGCGAGAGATCTAGCTGCCGAGGCCCAGGTGGAAGCGGCAAGGTCAAATTTAGATGTGGCCCACAGCAATCAATTGGCAGCGCAATCCAAGCTGGAGCGTGACCAGGATGTTTATTCCTACTCGCGGATCACAGCCCCTTTCACGGGAGTTGTTACGCAGCGTTACGCCAATCTGGGTGCTCTGGTGCAGGCAGCAACGCCGATTGTCAAACTCTCTCAGGAGAACCTGTATCGGCTGGTGATTCCTGTTGCCGAAACATACGCCGGGCTGATTAAAATTGGCGATCCGGTCTCGATTCATGTTTCATCCCTGGACCAGAGCTTTACCGGCAAGGTATCGCGTATTTCTTTCGACATACACGATGTAACTAAGACCATGCACAC
>JAFAZU010000598.1 GCA_019239585.1 Acidobacteriaceae bacterium | reverse complement strand
CGAAACGTTTGTCCTGATGCCAGATTGATTCCACTGGCGCGAAATGCTTTGAAACCAGGCTGGGAAACAGAAACTTCGTAGGAGCCAATTACCAGAGGAGGCGTGCTGTAATTGCCTTCCGAGGTCGTCTTGACGGAAGTAACAACGCCCGTGCCGGCATCTTTGATCTGCACGGTTGCGTTAGGGATTGCCGCGCCTTGCGCATCCGTCACCAGGCCAGTAATAACGCCGCGATCGGCTTGTCCAATCAGTACCGCCGCAGAGAGCAGCATAAACAGAACACACTTTATCTTCATGGGAACCGCCTCCCTTTGAGGTCCTGGAGAACACGGGTAAGTCCACTGGAACTTTCTCCAGAACTAAATTTAGGTAAAGTCTAATACTTTCAGTTAAAACAAGCAAGAAATTTGTGAATAGGCTTATAAACCCAAAATATTGAAAATTGTGATAAAACTAAGGACGACCAGCCATGTCCCGCCCATATTGCCAATTCCCGATCACCCTCGCCCTCCTTGCCTTTCCGGTTTTCGCGGCGGATACACCAGGAAGTGAAGCTCCGGTGACATTCTCCAAGGATGTTGCCCCAATCCTTTATAAAAACTGCGCCGGCTGTCATCGGCCCAACGATATTGCGCCTATGTCGCTTTTAACTTACAAGGACGCACGGCCCTGGGCAGCTTCTATTCGGCAAGCGGTTGTGCAACGCATCATGCCGCCCTGGCATGCCGACCCGCATTTCGGAAAATTCGCCAACGACCCCCGCCTGAGGGATGAAGAGATTGCCACGATCAGCGCATGGGCCAAGCAGGGCGCTAAAGAGGGCAATCCCGCCGACCTGCCCCCGCAACCCAAGTTTAACGACGATTGGAAAATAGGAAAACCGGACGCCATTGTTGATATTGGGCAAGATTTCAAAGTAGATAGGAAGAGCGTTCCGGACGAGTACGTTTACTTTACTGTTGACCCGCATTTCACGAAAGACACTTGGGTAAAGGCAGTGGAACTCCGGCCGGGCAATCGCCGAGTCGTCCATCACGCGCACGTCTGGATTGACACGCCGGAAACAGCCGAGTCCAGGCCAAGAGTAGACGCAAACGGAAACCCCATACCGAACTACGTTTATAAAGATGAGTATGGGTTGCAGCGTTTAAAACCCGACGCTCCGGTGATCCAAAACGGCTGTCTCAAGGAAGACGGCGGCAACCTGCCCGGACGCAAACTAAACGACGGCACCGGTCCCCTAGGCTCTTACCTGCCCGGCAAGGCTCCTGATGCCTATCCACCCGGTACCGCAAAACTGATCCCTGCGGGAGCCAAGCTCAAATTCCAACTGCATTACAACAACACCATTGGCTCACCGCAAACCGACCGCACTCAAGTAGGATTTATTTTCGCGGATCGTCCTCCGGAGCACCCGCTGCGCCGTGTGGATTCCTCTGCCTACTTGTTTCTGATTCCGCCCGGCGAAAGCAACCAAGAAGTATCCAACTGCACGACATTTCAGAAGGATGTCATGCTGATGAGCTATGTCGCGCACATGCACTTTCGCGGCAAAGACATGCGCTTCGAGATCGAACGTCCCAATGGCCAGCGGGAGACTTTACTGTTTGTCCCGCATTACAGTTTTGCCTGGCAGCAAATTTACCGGTTGCAAGATCCGGTTCGTGTCGAGAAAGGCACGCGCCTGATTGTCACGGCCCATTTTGATAATTCCAGCAACAATAAATGGAATCCGGACCCCACCAAAACCGTGCGTTGGGGCGAGCCGAGCACGTCAGAAATGATGGATGGCTGGGTCGAGTACATTGACGCTCCTCCTGCCAAGCCATCACAATTTACTGCGCAACGCTGACGACCACTGCGACAGTAAGTTTCGGCTAATTAGCCGCTACCGTTTGCAGACCCTTTTCGGATAATTTGTTCCGCCAGTAAGCGTATGTGTCGTCTTCCAATTTATAAGTACCGGGCGTGGATGCCATACCGGTATCGTAATTTGTGTTCTCCAGCAGCAAACGATTATTACGGACGTCCTGAAGCTTGGCCTCATACTGCTGAACAGAACGATTAAAGCTTTGCATGAATAGCTTTTCTACAGACGCGGTAGGCATCCTGAACTGCAACGCTCGCAACGGTCCAACGGGAGGGATCAGTCGCAAGAGAATCGCTGCCGTTCGATCTCCGAAAGAAGGATGGTCATACTGCTTGCCCCAGTTCCGTTCATAACTGGATCGGCTCATCACGAAAATAAAACGGTCGCGCGTTACTCCAGGCTCAGATTGTTGGATATCGCTCTTGCGTTGCGCCCATGCTATACGCGTCGCAGCCGGAATTATTTTGCTCACAGCCTGCCGATAGGATTCCACGCTGCGGTCAAAGTCCGTAAATACATCTGTAATCGCGAGCCCGTAAGTCCGCTGGAATGCTCTTGCGACCAGCGGCTTGGCTACTTGAAATCCAATAAAGTCGTGGTACGCCTGAGGAGCAAAATTGCCCTTGGCGACCTCCAGCACATCAAATCCGAATTCCGTTTTCAGATGCGCCGACGGATCGTCCTCATAGGTCACGATGTCCCCGAACTTTCGCCGCAACTTTGGATACAGCATCGCTTCGCCGGGATTAGTAGCGAACCGATGCACGTCATTATCTGCCACATAATGGGACAATGCGCCCAAAGCAAACGCAAACTCATTCAAGCCTTGTGATTCGGAAATCAGAGCGCGGACAAAATCCCCGGTGCGAAGGTAATGCGTGAGATTGCTGAACTCCTTGCTGCCATGCGGGTAATACCCGAGATCCTGAATAATGGAGCCGCCATACGCGAAAGCATGAGCTTCCTTCAGTTCGCCGGGGGTTGCCTTCGGATATCGCGACAGCAGAACCGACTTGAGCTTCACATCCCAAGCGGCATCAATCACCGCCTCATGAGAAAGCACGGAACAACCCAAGCAGTTATCCGAAACGGCGCCAAACAGAAGCAGAACGGCTAAGCCTCGCAGACCACTTTTTCGAAAGTAATGCATCGCCTTATCAGTTCCTGCTTACTTATCGGCGTTGCAGGAAGTGAAAATAGAGGCTGGCTGAACAGAAGGGTACTAGTACAAAAACCGTGAGCTAATCCGCTGCAGTCTAACGCGTATTGTTGCAGAGAGTTAGAGCAATGAAGGAACGAGCGGTAGTAGCATTGGCCATCCTGTTGAACGTTGTTATTTCTTTTGCCACTGACGGGCAATGGAAGACAGCAGGCTTGAGCCTCATGATTGCCTAT
>JAFAZU010000584.1 GCA_019239585.1 Acidobacteriaceae bacterium | reverse complement strand
GATCGACGGCTGGAAGCGGTCCGCAACTGGTTTATGGGGACCAGGTTGGGGAAGCATCTGACCGAGCGGGTCTTTCGCGAACTGGTCTTGTACCGGGTCCCGACGCTGCAACCGCCGGCATAGGAAATGCTCCGGATTTGTCGGCCGGCCCGAAGCCGATCCAAAGGCCTATGCGCGCCCGAGCCACTCTAACAACAAGCACGATTTCTTGACTGCTGCTGCGCCATCGATCTGTGCACCGTACTCGCGGCAGCGTTGGCGGATCACGGCCGATTCCAGCAACTCTTTGAGGATCGTTGCCGCGCGGCAACGATCCTTCTCCGGGTACAGGCTCCGGCCCAGCCCTAATCGCTCTACGCGCAGTGCATGATCCGGCTGGCCGTGTGCGTGCGGCACCACGAATTGCGGAATGCCATCTTTCACCGCATGGGCCAAGGTTCCGATGCCTCCGTGGTGAGCCACAGCCGCGCATCGCGGAAGCAGTGCCGGAAACGGAACCCACGCAAATAACATCCTCTTTTTGCGGAGGAGCGATCTCGTTTAGGCGATGCGTACGCCGTTGTCATAGGTAGTCACTGGCGGCCCTAACGAATTGCCGTTTGTGTCGAAGAACTGCAGCGGCCCCACGCCCTGGTACTTTTTCCCATCCGCACTCAAGGTGAATATCGCCTCAACCGTGACGAAGCCCGAGGGAACGGCAGAGGAAGAATAACTCCAGAACCGCGCGACAGCTCGGTAAGAGGCACGCCCGACTTGCTTCCATGTGCCCAACAATGAACTTTGCAAGGCGGTGTACGTGAGGTCCGTCTGTCCGTTCGATATCCAGGTTTCCGGCCCCCATAGGTCCCACACGCGGAATGGGGGAAACGGGTTCCCCGGTGCCGAGACGACACCGGCCCACAATCCGACGATGCTACACGGCTCGCTATCGTCCGCGCTCGCGGATTCGGGTAAGACCGTGAGCGCAGCGCCTGCTTCCAGAACGGTGCCGGCCCCTTTGAGCAGTCGACGCCGGTTGAGTGCCTGGGCCATCAACGTGTAACCAACCAATGAATTTTTCAAGAGTGTCTCCTTTCGCTTGCTTCCATTTAGAATCAACTTTGTTCATCTCCGGGCCGACGAATCGGCTTGAGCTCTTCGCGGATATTGTGTATTTACTGTTCCCGACGACTCCGATAATGATCGGGTTCTCACGATTCCAGCCACCAATGATCTGCTTACCAAGAGAATCTTGACCGGGCTATGGGAGACGGGCGGACGGCAAGCCGGATGTTATGTTCTGATCTTCCCGACCCTTTGGGCCGGTACACCGCTCTACCGGTTTCCATGCGTTGGTCCGGCCAATCCAAGTTTCCGTTTCGCGAAAGGCTTGGTAAGGCGCGCCTTCTTCACAGCTCTCAAAGACGACCAGCACATACGAAACAGTAGCGGTATTCCCGTCAATGCGGATCTCTTGGTTTTGGACGTCAAAAATCCGCCCGCTGCCCAATCCCTGGCAGAAATCCGGATACGAAGCTTCGAGACGAGCCCGAATAGCGCGATCCAGTTCAGCGCGAACCCGGTCTTGCGGCACGGTTTGACAAAATAGAGTGCTGCAGGAAACGGCCCAGGACGCAATCAAGAACCTGGAAGTCTTTGACATGATCATGGTCAATTCGCGAATTCCGAAAATACGCTCAATGGTCGGCCCCAAACCGCAAGGCTCGTTGCCGCACGGACTCCGGTATGAATGAGCCTCTGCGGGTATTCATATCCAGGTGCACGCCCACGATCGTCGTGGAGGCCGCGAGCGTGCCGGTTCCGGACTTGTACAAGTCGTGACGAAGCCGCATGGTCTTCTCGCGAACTTCGAGGATGGAACTGCGGATCTCAAACACGTCGCCTGCGCGAAGTTCTGCTTTATATTCAACGGTCTGTTCGAGTGCCGCCATACCGCTCGAAGCTTCACGAAAATAGGTTGCGTCCAGACCGAGGGAGGCCAAAAGAACCCACGACGATTGGTCAAATACACCGATATAGTGCTGGACGTTCATATGGTCCATGGAATCCAAGTGCCACGGATACACAACGCCGCGAAACGTCACCCGGGGCTCGTGGGTGTCTTCGGGAGAATTTGTTTGCGAGGGTGAGACTTCCGTAAGCATGCGACTATTTAGTACCGTCCGTAGTATTGACACGCGAAGGTGGCGGATCAGTCCCTCTCCTTTGGTTGAAAATGATTTCTGAAAAGCTGGTCCGCAACTTGTTTCCCTATCGTGGCGCCGTCTTCGAGAGAACGAGGGAAGTGGGCTCCGGTGAAGATTCTCGCCCAGTAGACCTCATTCAACCAATCCTTTGTGTCTTCGAACGTATGCGTATGTACTCCGTCGCTGAAAGCCAGGCTGTCGACGGTTACGTGTACTTTCGCGCTGGCAAAGAAGCGCTGTACCAGGCTGGATAGCACGGCCGCCAGGCAGGTGTGTCCCGCCGGGTATTCCGGATGGTTCGGAGTCGTACTGAAAGAGGTCCAGTCTGTGTCGGCGGCCAGTTCGGGATTGCTGCCGCCAGCTCTGATCGCGGTGATAGGCCGCCAAAAACCATACGTGTACTTAGCATTCCAGCAGGCGATACCCGCATCCGCAAACCCGGTCCAGAGAACTGCCAGGAGCCGGGATGAACTCAAGAGATCCAGTTTGTAGTATTGGCTCAGGTACCCGAACGCACGACTATACTGCTGCGCCGCATTTTCCGTCCAGAATAGCCCGACTTCTGACTCACCCGGCGTGCGAATGGAGCTATTCGCGTCTCCAAACAGCCGAGTGACGTTGTAGTTGGTAACCCATTCCTCACTGCTGAGCGCAGTGGGCCCAGTGGGCAAAAACTGGCGGGCGATTGTCATGGTGAAGGGGCGCATCTGGCCGAGCCAAGGTGTTGCCGGTGGTAGAAAAAGTGGCGGCGTCGGCTGCCATGCGCCAGGCCCATTGCCCGGCGTATAAGGCACATCGGCCTGGAGACCATCTCCCGCGCGCTCAGAAATCAGCGCATCTGCAGCCGCTTCACCGACCGCTACACCCTGGGCCTTAGCGGTTGCATCCGCCAGAATCGAACTGAGCGAGTTGATGAACCGTGCGTCGAGATCTTGCTCTTGCGCGGGAAAGTAGTACACCAGTACACGGTGCGCCGCCGCTGCAGCAGCAGCCTCATCCGAGGCACCGCCCGGGCCCCTGCCCGTGTAGTAGAAGGGCTCGAACTGGTGATGATGGACAGCGTTTACGGCATCGTAGACAGCAATGCTGACGTAGGCGAACCAGACACCAGGTGCAACGAAGTCTTTGTTGCCGCTCTGCGCAATGGTCTTTGCTGCAATCGAGTTCCAGGTCGTCGCGACATTCTGAGCACTTACTTGTAGGACTGCGAGAAGTCCAGCCACGATCAGCCGATTAAAGAGAAAGAATTTCATAAATATCCCCAATGAAAGTTGAACTGTTTAAAGGTGCGCGCGAGCATGTGACCGGCGCCTCAGGCCTGCGTCACAGGGAGACTTCCTCAAACCGCGGCGCGAGGATGTCTTTGCGTTTAGCGGTCACTCGATAGCTGAACGCGCCGTTTGCCTTCGCGGTTTTGGATCGAACAGTGAAACCGGTACTGCTTCGCTTCGTTATATAGAGGGCGTTGTGATCTTCGTATTCGGTGATCGCAACGTGATAGTCGCCGTCAGCAATGATGGAGCTAAAACCCGGATCGAGATGAACCTCAGCTTGGCCATTCACTAGTTGTCCGAAGCCGAAATCCTCGAACCAGCTTTCTGGACTTTCGACACAATACAGCAGCCGATGAGACCCATCCGGAAAGGGCACGGCTGCCGACTTCTTGCCGCCGACAATGGTCAAGCTGCCGTTGATTAAAACTTTTCCGTCGAAGCGAGCGGCGAGACCGCCCGGGAGATTGGTGCTGGCAATGAGACCGAACTGTCCGCCTGTGGCGACCACACCGGTGCCGCTACTGGATGAAGCTTGCACACCGACGCCGCTGTTCGATTCAGCCTTCACCCCCGAGCCAGAGCCAGAGATGCCATGCACTCCGCTACCGCCAGTGGCAGAGCCGCGAACTCCGTCGGCCAGAACGGTTGTGCCCTGACCAAGAACACCCGGACCATCGCTGACACCTCCCACGCCATAAACTCCGGCCGTTTCGTTAAGGGGCGTGTATAGAGGACCTCCAAAACCGACTGCATAGACGCCTGGACCACCGGGCTGGCCAGAAGTCGCCAACGGCGCTCCGCCCTGCGCGTAGATTCCGATACCGCCTGCCGCGCTGAGGCTTACATCTCCGAACCCTGCCACCCCTGCATAGGTCCCGCTGCCACGGCCTTCAACACCATTGCAATTCGCCGTTCCGTCGGAATTCCTTCTGCCAGCTTGACCATAAACGCCGCACGCGGTAATGGAAGAACTGTCAATGCCTTCGAATCCGATACCTTTCACACCCGGAGCGCCCGGGCCTTGGCCTGTGCCGATGATTCCTGGGCCACTCCCTTTGGGATCTCCAAAACCGGCAACCCCAGAGAAGCTGCCAGCACCAAGCCCTTGAACTCCATCGGAATTTGCTTTGCCGACCAGATTGGATTGTGCGCCAGCTTCATTGATAGCGCCCATTTGAATGTCATTGCTCATAATTTGTCCTTTCTTGAGTTGTGCCTTTTGAATTGTTTGTGCCGAATCGGGGTTTACCCTTCAGCACGAGTCCCGCGTTTAGATCTGGCAGGTACGTTCCCACCACCGGTGCCGGCATGAGGCCGAGTTGCTCCAGCATCAGCAGCCGGTCAAACGCCAGGTGGAACGAGGAATGCTTGCCATGGCGGAAGCGGATCACTTGGATGTAATTCACTTGGACGGAGCGGCCGGTTGGTGGGATGTCACCAGTAGGCGTCGGCAGCACACCATGGTGTGTGCCCGTAAACGTGCCCTCCTCGACCGCCATGTCATCGAAGAATTGAACATTGTTTACTTCGACGTGCGCGTCCGGAAACGTGGCGAACCAGCTTCCGAAGAACTCCGCGCAAGCGGCCTTTCCCAGCCCGCGCGCGCCGGGCGCTTCGAAGACGACGTCGTCGGTCAACACCGCTCGAAACCCCTGGATATCGTGTGCGTTGAAACTGTTTGTCCCTCTCTCGAAAGCGTCGCGTGCTGTCATCACGAACCTCCAAGCTGAAAGATCGCACGCGCGAAGGGCGCTTCGATAGAGGGGCGGCACCCTACTTTTTTCGGCTGGGCACCCTGATATTTCGCTCGGTTGTCAGCTAGCGGTGGACCAACACGCCAGAGATAAAGTCGTTCAGACTACGTGCTACTATCGGACCCCATAACGATTTCGAGTACCGAAAGACGGGGCTGAAGAACCGCATGCGCCCGGGACCCTTCGATAGAAGGGCGGCAGTCTAGCTTTTCCGCCTCGCACCCTCATCTTTTCGATTCGAGGATCGGTGACAATTGGGCGCGGCTGGAGATTCCGAGCTTGTCGTATGCGCGCGAGAGGTGGCCTTCGATGGTCTTGAGC
>JAFAZU010000427.1 GCA_019239585.1 Acidobacteriaceae bacterium | reverse complement strand
CTGTTTGGATGGCCCGCTTTCCTGTATTCTTCAGGTGGTGGGTGAGGATCATTTCGGTTTTGCCCTCCGTCAACTGCATGTTTTTCTGATACACGTACGCGTATCCCGACCCGGCATCTTGAAGGCGCTGCGTCAACTCTAAGTTGTTACGGCCTTTCTGAATTGTCCATTTACCTGCATCGGCGAATTCATATAGATGATAGTTGTCGTACTTGCCATCGTCCGTCTTTCGCAGGGCGCCAATGCCGATTTTGACGAAAGTGCCGCCAGCTTTGGCGTCTTCGTAACCTAGTGGAGCGAACTCATCCACCGGACCTGTGATGGCGCTGCACGGACCGGCGACAATGGCGGCGTCCCGGTAAACGAAATCATGAACGGAGGGGTCCGTCTGGTCAAACCAGGGTCCATAGTAGTCGTGCCCGTTCGCCTGCAGGCTGTAGATCACTCCAGACCAATCAAAACGCGTGCCCTGATAAAATCCCCGCTGCGCTTCGGGCAAATAAATTTTGGCCCGAACCAGACCGTTTGTAATCTCAGCGCTGGGATAATCTGCCGGAGCGGTCACTCCAAGCGAAGCAGCGAGAACGAGCGCGGCAGTAAGAACGGGTGTTCGGTGCATAGTCGTTAGCGTATCGCGGAACCCTATTTATGAACGCGTTGCGAGGCATGGAGGCGAAGGATTCCCCATTCGCGCAGCTCCGTCCGGCGCTTGGGATCGCCAGTCAGCCATTCTTCGTGGTGAAAGTGGGCGAAGTTGCCTGCGCCTTTTTCGGGGGTGTCCACGTCACCCAAAGCGATGTTGATTCCCATATCTCGGTCGCCCATGGCGAATGAATAATAGCGGCCGGGTTCTACTTCAAGGCATGGGGTGAAGCTAACGGCCCACTCGATGACATAGCCGTGACCGGACGGCTTACGGCGTACGACGGCTTGCTGCGCGCCGCTTTCGATCCAGCGCCGATAGGTGTTCCAGGCTTTCGGATCGCTTCGCGGCTCCCCCTCAAGCAGTCCGCCTTGACCCACACCTCCAAGGCGTGATTTCGTGAGATTGCAAACCATCTGCCAGGAAGCGCCGTTACCGGCTGCGCCTTCGTGCCCGGTCCACTTATTGGCGGCGTTGATCAGCAACTCCATCTCGTCGCCGAACCAGGGATAGCCTTCGCGGGTCAACTCGTGAGCCTTCGGGTTTTCGGGCGGCAACCAACGGGGCGTGTCAATACCGTACAGGATGTCATCGGTCACGTCGAAAGCGAAGTAGAGGCGCTTGGGGTCGCACTTGACGTAAGCCGTCAACGCGAGATCGCGCGGGTCGGTAGTGGGCGTGAAGGTGTGAGTCCAATGGATGACGCCGGTAAATCGCGTAGCGTCGTCCCATTCACCGGGAGAAAGAATGCCATCCAGCACGGGAGTGGCACCAGGCCAAGCATCTAAAATACGTGGCTGGGCTCGGAGGAGAGTCGCGGCAGATAAGATTGTTAGAAGAAGGAAGCGGATCGGCATGGGCTTCGCCGATAAGCGTACCGCACGACAGAGCCTATATGAAGCGCATTGAGCCAGGGCCCGGTCAGGAATCCGTTTGGGACTATCCAAGACCTCCAAGAGTAGAGCTGTCATCACGGCGGATTCGTGTATTTTTCGCAGACACTTTGATCGCGGAAAGCACGAAAGCGTACCGCGTTTTAGAAACGAGTCATCCGCCTACCTGGTACATTCCACGCGAGGACACAAAAACAGAATTTCTCATCAGCGGCAAAGGCAGCTCGCATTGCGAGTGGAAAGGAGTTGCAACGTACTGGACTGTTAAAGTCGGTGATCAAGCTGCCGAGAATGCGGGGTGGTCCTACGAGCACCCGTCCACCCGCTTTGCAACCATCGCACGGCACCTTGCGTTTTACCCAAGCCGCTGCGAGTGTTACGTCGATGAGGAACGGGTTCAGCCGCAGCCTGGAGACTTTTATGGCGGCTGGATCACCTCCGATGTGGTCGGCCCGTTCAAGGGCAGTCCGGGCACTTGGGGTTGGTGAAAACCAGTCTCGTATATCCGAGCTGCTCACCTTCCGTGCCCTACTGTACGACAGGACCCGCCGTGGGGTCTTCGACGCGCATGTTCATCACCAGAGTGCGGAGCACTTCGTCCCACACCGGCTCCAAGCCGGGGGCATGGTTGGACCAGTAATTCATCGAAATCAGGCAGAGTACCGGCCCTCGCGCGAGGGCGACGCGAAAGCGTGCGTCACGGTTGTACTCTGCATCCACATATCTCTGTTCCAACCATATAATCTCGAGATCGCCGCGCGTCACTGCGCGAATCTCAGACTGCTGGTATGGCTTCCGGTCGCCACCGAGTGAGTTCCGCAACATGTCGTGGAGGGACAACTCGTCAAAGGGCAGGCCCTGTGTGCGGAAGACCGAAACGCCCAGATCGCAGCTTTCGACCGAGGGGGGCCGGTCGTGCAGATGCACCGCACTCTCTCCGGGCTCGACGATCCAGTGGCTCGGATAATCGAATCGCACGAGACCGCGGTCGAGAACGCAAATGGAATACCCAGGTTTGCTCTTCCAGGTGTGATTGCGTTTGAGTTTAAGTTTTGTGCCGCCCACGGTCTTATATTATCCACACCGGCAGGGCGCAGTGAATCCTCGGTAGTGTCCCAAAGCTGCGTTGAAGAAAACTTGATTGTGTCCCAAAATCGAAGCAAATTTCTCTTCGATGTTTAACATGGAAAAGGTGCTAGAGCAGTTTCAGAAGATTTTTGCGCATGGCTGGCAAGTTACCGAGAACGCCACCTCACAGAGACAATCCGATTCAGTTTCCGGTTTGCGTGTATTCCGACAACGATTCGGCTCAATCAAGTCCGGATTTTGGCCGTTTGATCAGTTTTGTCCATTCATTAAGGACGATGTTTCTTCCACGTTATGGTTGGCCTTGACTTCCATCCTGGTCGTAGCGTACTTCGGAAAAGATATTCAGCTTTAATCCGGACACGCTGAGCGGCATTACAGCAGGTCCGGATTCGGAAGCATGACGTCGCGAATATGACCGTCCAGTTGGTGGCATGCCTCGATGAACTGGCGTAAGGTCCGGACGGTCGGGCCGAAGCCGTCAAATTCTTCCGGCCGGAGTCCGTCCTGGCTTGAGGCGCGCACAAAATCCGGGAATTTCTTGCTTAGCTCACTCACAATTCGATCGTCGACGGGCACCGAAATACGGTTCTCCACCGCGATGTCGCTAGCGTTAAACCGTTTCTGCCACTTGTGAGGCGGGGAAATGACGAGGTCGCCACCGATCAACTCGCTCCAATGCATATGGTTACGGAAAGCGGCCGATAACAGGCGCACACGATATCCACGCTGTTGGAACAGCCGGTAGGTCTTCTTGAAGACTGCAACTCCAGCCCACTCGAGATATCCGGGTTCGATGGAAATGTTCTTGCGGTCAGCCTGCACCTTCAGCCAATCATCCAATCTTCCGACCATGATGGTGCAAACGGGGCTCATGTCGGCAGTATCCAAGCCGTCTCGCTCCCGTCTCCGAAGACCTCGTTCAATGGCCTCCGCGACGGCTATACACTGCGGCAACGAGAAGCAGACTGTGGCATTGACGCTGACGCCCCGGTAGCTCACATCTTCCATGGCACTCAGCCCAGCGGCGGTCGCCGGTATTTTGACGATCATGTTCGGAGCCAGCGCTCCAAAATGGGTTGCTTGCTCGATTAATGCCTGCGGGTTACGATACAGAGTTGGATCGGTCTGGATGGAAAGACGGCCATTTTTCCCGCGCTGGGCGTCAAAGATAGGGCGCAGCATCAGCGAGCGTTCAGCGGAAATTTCTTCGACCAGCGCCCAAGCAATCTCCCGTTCCGTGGCCGTCGCCTGCTCCCGCGCGAGTTCGGCAATTCTGTCTCGCCACAAGTGCATCTCCTGCTTGAGCAGGTCAACCACGATGACCGGATTACAAGTAGCGCCAACCGCCCCATGCTCGATGGCGTATATGAGTTCCTCTCGTACCGTCGAGTCATTCCACAGACAAGTGGGAGTGGTTTGCGTCATTTCATGCAGCGGACTCTTAAAGGCAGCAGCGATAGGCAAAATGACGAACTCCTGGAGAGAAATCTCGATGATACCAAGGGTGAGTGCGGGATAAGCTCGTGTTGGATCCATGAAAGACAAAGTCATAGCAGTTTCGGGCGGCGCCAGCGGCATTGGCGCGGAGATCAGCTCACGTCTGATTTCGGAAGGGGCGCACGTTGTGATCGCGGATCTGAACAGTGCGCAAGCTGCCGCGAACGCGGCAGCGATGGCGGCGCGTGAAGGGCAACGGGCTATCGGCGTTGGCTGCGATATCAGCAGTCCGGAGCAATGTGAAGCAGTAGCGGAGGCCGCCGTTCGGCATTTCGGGAAACTCGATGGAATCGTGAATTGCGCAGGGATTAGCAGGCCGCACGACAGCCTCACGCTGCCCGCGCCAGACTGGGCGCGCATGATCGATGTGCAGCTGAGCGGCGCGTTTTACTTTGCGCAGGCATGCGCCAGATACATGCTCGACACCGGGGGCGCCATAGTGTTCATCACGAGCACGAACGCTGAAGCCGCGTTCCCTCGCCGAGCCGCCTATTGTTCAGCCAAGGCAGGCGTTGCCATGCTGACGAAGGTGCTCGCGATCGAATGGGCCGAAAAGGGAATTCGTGTAAATGCCGTCGGGCCCGCTTATGTGGCGACCGACATGACGCTGCGTAATATTGCAGCAGGCAACGTGAGCGAGGATCAGATTAAGCGGCGAATTCCACTGGGACGGCTGGCTCAGCCGCCTGATGTGGCCGACGCCGTTTCTTTCCTGCTGAGTGAGAAGGCGAGCTTTATTACCGGGCAATCCTTATATGTCGACGGCGGATGGTTAGCGTACGGTTATTTCTAAAAGTCTACGATAATTTTCGGATTGCTTCGAGCAACTCGCGAACGCGAAATGATCCAAATAGGTACATGCTCCTCCTACCCAGTGCAAGCTGGTCACTTCGTTCCCGGCTCCGTTTGCCATTTCCGGAACCGGTCGAGTTGACGGCGGTCGCGTTTTGAGGGCCTGCCTTCGCGCCATCGTTCGAAGGGCGGCATTGCTTTGCGCTCTTCCGCTCGTTTGAGCCGAGCCTCCCGGCTCGCCTCGGTTTCCTGGTAGAGCGTCTGCGCCACTAGCGCCGGGCCGCGCTGGTCGCTGAGAAGCAGAACTTCTACTTGAAAGTCGCCGGAATCGTTTTTTACTTGCAAGCGGTCGCCGACACGGACCTCGCGTGAAGCTTTAACGCTTTGTCCATGACACTCAATCCGGCCGAGTTCACAGGCCCGGGCCGCGAGAGCACGCGTCTTGAAAAAGCGGGCGGCCCAGAGCCACTTATCCATTCTCACGCCCGTCATGCTTTCATTCTCGTATGAGTGCGAGGGTACCAGGGCACTGTTTGTCGCTGGATCGGCGAAGAGACTCAAATACCGCTTGCATGTAGAGATCTACATAGATATAATCTCCTCATGGCAGACGAGCCCAGGCTCTCCCATACTTCGGCTCTGATCCTACAGGCCCTCGACACTGGTCATCTTTACGGCTACACCGTGATGGAGGTGACAGGTCTTCCCAGTGGTACGATCTACCCCGCCCTACGACGACTGGAACGTGACCGGTTCATTCAATCTCGGTGGGAACGACTGTCCGTTGCCGATGCTGCGCTGCGGCCTCCGCGCAAGTACTACCAGCTCACGCAGTCTGGGGAAGCGGTGCTGGAGGCGGCACGGAAGCGTTATCCTTTGCTGGCGAAATTGACTCCGACAAAGGAAGTTCCGGACAGATGACGAACAAACGGCTGTCATACACGGTTCTGTGCGTCGCCTCTCTGGTGGCGCCCCGTGATCAACGCGCTGATTGGCTTCAAGAGTGGCAGTCAGAACTTTGGTATATCCCGCAGTGCGAGGCCATGCGATTCTGTTTGGGCGCTTTCCGGGACGCAATTTGGCTGCGCCGGAACTGGCATGGAACAGAACACGTGAGTCCGGTGAAGAGAAGGAGAGTCCATCTAAAGTCCCGGCTCGCTTGCCTTACCTTTCTGGCTACACTTGCGGCAATAAGTATTTGGATCGCAGTTCGCCTGGCGGCTCTGCCCCTGAAGCCGTCCTTGCCCCTGAGAACTCGTGATCTACCGGAAGCATGCACTGTGATGTTCTTGTTTTCCTGTCTGCTTCTGCCGGGCACGCTGGCAGTGTGGCGGGCCCCTGCCGATCACCGCCCGATCTCCTGGCCGAGCAGGTTGCGCCGGGGAATCTTTTTCGCCCTGAAGATTGCACTCGTGCAGCCGATCCTGCTTTGTGGATTTGTCGTTCAGATCCTGCTAGGGCCATTGGGAGGACTCGCGGGGCTCGGATTCGACGCGGTATTTATCCTCGCTTTGCGTTGGGTGATCACGGATCAACAGAAGCGCTGCCCGGTGTGCCTTCGGTTGCTCACCACTCCAGTTCGCATCGGCACTCCGTCGCGAACGTTTCTCGAATGGTATGGCACCGAGTCAGCGTGTCCGCACGGGCATGGATTACTGCATATTCCGGAGAATGCTTCTGCTTGTTCTCACAACGCACAATGGCTCTACTTGGACGGTTCTTGGGGTGATCTTTTTTCACCAGCTTCCCGAGGGCGACAATGCTGATGTTGGAACTATGTCACGTCTCGAAGCGATTCACTGGTATTCCGGCCGTGGATGACGTGAGTTTTCAGGCGCACGCCGGCGAGATTACGGGATACTTAGGACCGAACGGCTCGGGCAAATCTACAACCATGAAAATGATTGCCGGGTTGATCGAGATTGGCTCGGGTGAAATCCTTTTCGGAGGCGAGTCCATTCGCCGCGATCTCATCGCCCACAAACAGCGCACGGGCTATGTACCGGAAGAGCCGCATCTTTATGCTCATCTGAGCGGTCTGGAATACCTGACGATGGTAGCTCAACTGCGTGCCTTGCCCGCGAAGCGCACAGCGGAACGCATTGATGGCTTGCTTCGTCTTCTGTCCCTCCATTCTGACCGCCACGCGCCCATCTCGGCTTATTCGAAAGGCATGCGCCAGAAGGTTTTGCTCGCTGGGGCGCTGTTACACGATCCCGATCTTCTCCTGCTCGACGAGCCGTTTTCCGGCTTGGACGTTGCTTCCGCGCTGGTTCTCCGCAGTCTGGTGCAGGAACTGGCCGCGCGCGGCAAAGTAATTCTCTTCAGCTCGCATGAGCTCGAAACCGTCCAACGCATTTCCTCGCGCGTCGTTATCCTCCATCGTGGCAAAGTTGTCGCCGACGATTCAATTAAGAATCTGCGAGCGCTGCGCGCTGCTTCCACACTCGAAGA